>JBHENR010000082.1:0-3780 GCA_046262555.1 Gemmatimonadota bacterium
CCCCCAGGGCGTCTCGATCCTCACGGGATACGACCGGAGCGACCTGATCCATCGCGCGATGGAGACGCTGAAGGGGACGTTGCTCGAGGAATCCCTCATCGTCGCGCTGGTGGCGCTTGCGTTTCTGCTGCACGCCCGCTCGGCGCTGGTCGCGATCGTCACCCTGCCGATCGGCATCCTGATGGCGTTCCTGGCGATGCGGTGGCTGGGGGTGAGCGCCAACATCATGAGCCTGGGCGGCATCGCGATCGCCATCGGCGCGATGATCGACGGCGCCATCGTGATGGTCGAGAACATGCACAAGCACGTCGAGCGAAACGCCGGGGCGGCGGCTCCGCGTACGACGTGGCAGCTGGCGGTGGAATCCTCCCAGGAGGTGGGCCCCGCGCTCTTCTTCTCGCTTCTCATCATCACCGTCAGCTTCCTGCCCGTCTTCGCGCTGACCGGCCAGTCGGGGCGGCTCTTCACCCCGCTGGCCTGGACGAAGACGCTCGCGATGGGCGCGGCGAGCCTGCTGTCGATCACGCTGGTGCCCGTCCTGATGGGGTACTTCGTGCGGGGGCGGATCCGCGGCGAAGCGGAAAACCCGCTCAATCGCGCCCTCCTGCGGGTCTACCGGCCGGTCATCGACGGCGTGCTGCGGCGGCCGCGGTGGGTGGTCGCGGGCGCGGCGGGCGTGCTGCTGGTGACGATCCTTCCGTTCCTCCGGCTTGGCTCCGAGTTCATGCCCCCGCTCGAGGAGGGGGCCATCATGGATATGCCGTCGCTGTTCCCCAACGTGGGCGCGGCGCAGGCGCGGCGCATTCTCCAGCATCGCGACGCCGCCATGTTGACGGTGCCGGAGGTGGCGATGGTTCTGGGCAAGATCGGCCGGGCGGAGACCGCCACCGACGCCGCCCCGATGTCGATGATCGAGTCGATCGCCATTCTCAAATCGGAGCAGGACTGGCGCCCCGGTGTTGACATGGAGGACATCCGGCGCGACCTGGACCGGGCGACCCGGATGCCTGGCGTGGCGAACATGTGGTCGATGCCGATCAAGAACCGGCTCGACATGCTCCTCACGGGGATCAAGACGCCAGTGGGGATAAAGATTTTCGGCCCGGACCTGGCCACGCTCGAGCGCCTCGGCAAGGCGATCGAGGGGCTGCTGCCGCTGGTGGAGGGCACGGCGTCGGTCTACGCCGAGCGCGCCGTGAGCGGGCGCTACCTCGAGATCGACCTGGACCGCGCCGCGCTCGCGCGGTACGGGCTATCCATTGACGACGTGCAGGCGACGATCATGGCGAGCGTGGGCGGGATGGAGGCGACGCGGACGATCGAGGGGCGCGAGCGGTTCAGCGTGCTGGTCCGCTACGCGCGCGGGCTGCGGAGCGACCTGGACGCCATCGCGCGCGTCTTCGTCGCCACCCCGCAGGGGGCGCAGGTGCCGCTGGGTCAGCTCGCCGCGCTGCGGTTCACCAGCGGGCCCGACATGATCAAGAGCGAGGATGCGCAGCTCAATTCGGTCGTCTACGTGGACGTGCGGGGGCGGGACATCGGCTCGTACGTCGAGGAGGCGCAGGCGCTGCTCGCCCGTGAGCTCGAGCTGCCGCCGGGCTACACGCTGCGCTGGTCGGGCCAGTTCGAGGCGATGCAGGAGGCCAACCGCACGCTGCGGCTCGTCGTGCCGATCACGCTCGGGATCATTCTGCTGCTCCTGTTCCTCAACTTCCGCAGCGTGGCGGAGAGCCTGCTCGTCATGGCGTCGCTGCCGTTTGCGCTGGTGGGCGGGGTGTGGCTGCTGTGGGTGCTCGAGTACAACCTGTCGGTGGCGGTCTGGATCGGCTTTATTGCTTTGGCGGGCGTGGCGGCCGAGACCGGCGTCGTCATGCTGTTCTACCTCGACCGTGCCTGGCAGGACCGGCCGCCGGAGTCACGCCGCACGGCGGCTGACCTGCAGGCGGCGATCATCGAGGGCGCGGTCGACCGCGTGCGGCCGAAGCTGATGACCGTGAGCGCGATCATCCTGAGTCTCGTGCCGATCCTGTGGAGTGGCGGCGCCGGCGCCAGCGTGATGAAGCGAATCGCCGCGCCCATGATCGGCGGGATGGTGTCGGCGACCATTCTGACGCTGGTGGTCATACCGGCGCTGTACGTACTGTGGCGCGGGCAGTCGCTGGAGAACCAGGAGCTGCCGTGACCGCCGTATTGCTCGCCTATGGGGGGCTCTTTCTCTGGAGTTTTCTGGCCTCTACCGTGGTGCCTCTTGGCGGGGACTTGCCAGTGGTCGCCATCGTGCGGGCCGAACGGCAAGTGATCGCGCCCGTGCTGGTGGCGACGCTGGGAAACTATCTCGGCGCCTGCACGACGTACTGGCTGGGAGGCCGCGCGGCCGCGGCCCTCAACGAGAAACATATCGCCCTGGCGCGCGACTCGCGCTCGGCGCGGCTGCTCGAGCGGTACGGCCAACCGGTGCTCCTGCTCTCCTGGCTGCCGATCATCGGTGACGCGCTGGTGGCCCTCGCCGGCGGACTCGGGATCCCGTTCGGGAGATTTTCACTCTACGTGATCGTGGGCAAGGTGTTGCGATACTCCGCGGTGGCCTGGGCCGCTTACGCCATCTAGGAAGGGTGGCCATGTATACCCCCGGGGGGTATAATGGCCCTCTATGAGACGAGCTATGCCGACGACGGAACAGCCTGACACGGCGGCCGCCCCCGCAGCTCCAGGCTATCAGCGGGAGGGGCGCTCCAGCGAACTCGCCCGGCGCCTGCGCCGAATTGAGGGCCAGGTGCGAGGCATCGAGAAGATGCTCGCCGACGGTCGCTACTGCATCGATGTGTTGACTCAGCTGGAAGCCACGCGGGCTGCGCTCGCCCGCGTCCAGGACGGCGTCCTCGACGGCCACCTGAACCACTGCGTGACCGATGCGCTCGCCGGAAAGGATCCCGCCGCGCGCCAGCAGAAATTCGACGAAGTGGTCGCCCTGCTGCGACAGTTCCGGGGCCGGTCATGACGACCGTTCAGGCCGTCGCCCCTCCCGTCGAGCTGGCCATCGAAGGCATGCACTGCGCCTCGTGCGTAGCGCGGGTCGAGGGCGAGCTTGCGGCCGTACCCGGCGTGACCGAGGCGCGGGTGAACCTGGCGGACGAGCGCGCGCGGGTGCGATTCCAGCCGGACGCGCCGCCGCCGGATGCGCTGATTGCCGCGGTGGGCCGCGCTGGCTACAAGGCTCACGTCGTGACCTCCGCTTCGGACGCCGACGCGGCCCAGCGTGACGCGCGAGCCCGTGAGCGGACCGGTGTGAAGCGACGGCTCCTGGTCGCGGCCGTTTTCTCGGCGCCCCTTCTTCTCTTCGAGATGGTGCCCCACCTGCTCGGACGCATGGGCCTTCCCATCCACGGCGTCATGCTCCCGCCCTGGGTCCAGCTCGCCCTCGCAACGCCGGTCCTGGCGTATGCCGCCGCGCCGTTCTTCAGCGGCGCGTGGAACGGCCTGCGGCATCGCATGGCCGACATGAACACATTGATCGCCGTCGGGACCGGCGCCGCGTACAGCTACAGCGTCGTTGCGGTCGTCGCGCCACAGGTGTTCTACGCGGCGGGCATCGCCCCGGACCTGTACTTCGAGACGGCGGCGATCATCATCACGCTGATCCTGCTCGGCCGCTGGCTGGAGCTGCGAGCCAAAGGCCGGACCGGTGCGGCGATCCGGCGGCTGCTCGACCTCCAACCGCGGACGGCGCGCATCCGGCGCGACGGCGCGGAGCTCGAGGTGGCGGTCGGCGAGGTCGTGCCC
>JBHENR010000083.1:0-2504 GCA_046262555.1 Gemmatimonadota bacterium
CCCCGCCCCTGGATCGTCGCCTATCCCGGCTCCAGCCGCCGGGGCAGCCATAAGCGGTGGGACCCGCAGCGGCTGCGGCGCGCGCTGGTGGATCTCCACGACCGCGCCGGCGGCACGCTGTTGATCGGCTGGGGTCCCGCCGAGACCGAAAAGGCCCGCGCGCTGGCGGCGGAGCTTCCGGACGCGGTGCTCCTCCCGCCGACGACGATCCGCGAGCTGACGCTGCTCCTCGGCGCGAGCGGCCTCTATGTGGGAATGGACACGGGGCCGATGCACCTGGCGGTGCTGATGGGGACGCCGGCGGTCGGCGTCTTCGGCCGCTCGGACCCCGTCATCCACCAGCCCGCGGCGCATCTGCCGGGCCGTTCCGTCGCCGGTCCGGACGCGCGCGAATGGGGAAGCCGGGAGCGGCGCGCGCTGCCGCCGTTTACCGAGCCCGCGCCCGAGGCGGTGGTCGCCGCGGCGCTGGAGCTGCTGGCGGCCTACCCCCGGCCCCGCTCGGCATAGGGTCCCGATCGCCACCAGCGCCGGCCTCATCCTGTACCGGCACCCTGGGGCGGGGCTCGAGATTCTGCTGGTCCATCCGGGCGGGCCGTTCTGGAAGAACCGCGATCGGGGCGTGTGGATGATTCCCAAAGGCGAGATCGACGCGGATGAGGATCCGCTGGCGGCTGCGGTGCGGGAGTTCGCCGAGGAGACCGGCATGCGGCCAACCGGTCCCTTCGCGGCGCTCACACCGATCCGTCAGAAAGGGGGCAAGATCGTCCACGCGTGGGCGTGCGCGGGGGAGTTCGATCCGGACGCGCTGGTGAGCAGCACGTTCACGCTGGAGTGGCCGCCGCGCTCAGGCCGGATGGCCACGTTTCCGGAGGTCGATCGGGCCGCCTGGTTCCCGCTGGCGGAGGCGCGGAGCAAGATCCTGCCGAGCCAGCTGCCGCTCCTCGACCAGATAGGGTCTTTCGTCTACTCCTCCTGATCGTCCCGCAGGGCGAGCAGCACGGCGTAGTCTTCGAGCGTCGTCGTATCGCCGACCTGGGCGGCGCCGGCAGCGATCTCCTTGAGCAACCGGCGCATGATCTTGCCGCTCCGCGTCTTGGGGAGCGCCTCGGCAAAGCGGATCTCGGCGGGGCGCGCCAGGGCGCCGATCTGCTCGACGACCCACGCCTTGAGCGCGATGCGGAGCGCCTCGCCCGGCTCGCTCCCCGGCCCCAGCGTCACAAAGGCGACGACGGCCTGCCCCGTCAGCTCATCCGGCCGCCCGACGGCGGCCGCCTCGACGACTGACGGGTGGGCGACCAGCGCGCTCTCGATCTCGGCCGTGCCCAGCCGGTGCCCGCTGACGTTGAGCACGTCATCCACCCGTCCCATCAGCCAGAAGTCGCCGTCGGCGTCGACCCGCGCGCCGTCGCCGGTGAGGTACCACCCCTGGGCGGCGAACCGGCTCCAGTACTGCTCCCGATAGCGGGCGTCATCGCCCCAGAGCGTCCGCAGCATGGCCGGCCAGGGGCGCCGGATGACGAGCAGGCCGCCCGACCCGGGGGCGACGTTCCGGCCGACTTCGTCCACCACCGCGGGGTCGACGCCGAAGAAGGGCCGCGTCGCCGAGCCCGGTTTGGTCGGCGTCGCGCCGGGCAGCGGGGTGATCATGATCATGCCCGTCTCGGTCTGCCACCAGGTGTCCACCACCGGGCAGCGGTCGCCCCCGATCACCCGGCGATACCACATCCACGCCTCGGGATTGATCGGCTCCCCAACCGTTCCCAGCAACCGGAGCGAGGAGAGGTCGTGGCGCGCCGGCCACTCGTCGCCCCACTTCATAAAGGCGCGGATCGCCGTCGGCGCGGTGTAGAAAATCGTCACCCGATGCCGGGCGATCATCTCCCAGAAGCGATCAGGCCCGGGGTAGTTGGGGGCCCCCTCGTACATCACGATGGTCGCGCCGTTGGCGAGCGGGCCATAGACGACGTAGGAGTGGCCGGTCACCCAGCCAATGTCGGCGGTGCACCAGTAGACGTCGTGCTCCTGGAGATCGAACACCAGCTCGGCGGTGAGCGTCGCGCCGAGCAGGTAGCCGCCGGTGGTGTGAAGGATCCCCTTCGGCTTTCCGGTGGTGCCGGAGGTGTAGAGGATGAAGAGCGGATGCTCGGCGTCGACGGCGACCGGGTCGCAGGCCGAGGGCGCTTCCCGCACCACGTCGTGCCACCAGCGATCGTGGCCAACATTCCATTCGACGTCGGTTCCCGTCCGCCGCAGCACGACAACGTGCTCGACGGTGGGACAGGCCGGCACCGCCCGGTCCACGTTGGCCTTCAGCGGCACGACCTGGCCCCGGCGCCAGCCGCCGTCGGCGGTCAGGATGGCGCGCGCGCCCGCGTCACGCACCCGGTCGCCGATCGCCTCGGCGCTGAATCCACCGAAGATCACGCTGTGGACGAGGCCCAGCCGGGCGCAGGCCAGCACCGCGATGACGAGCTCCGGCACCATCGGCAGGTAGATGACCACCC
>JBHENR010000084.1:0-3686 GCA_046262555.1 Gemmatimonadota bacterium
GCGTGCTGGAGCGTGGTGTGGTGGCCCGCCAGGTAGAGGCTCCGGGCGAGATCCGTCCAGCGCTCGTTCAGCTCGACGTCGCCGATCACGCCCTTGGAGCTGTAGCAGGTGCGCGCGGTCGCCAGGAAGTTCGCGAACGGCGCCTCGAAGGCGCGCGTCAGCCGGACGTCGGGGGGCGCGGAGAAGAACGGCTGGGGCTGGGCGGAAGCGCGAGTCGACCTCGCCGAGCGCGAAGCGACCTCAGGCACCGAGCTCCTCCACCGGTTCGTCGCCCCCACGCGGCCCTCGTATTTTCCGGTCGATGGACAGTGGTCCGGGACCCAGCAGGATCACCGCCAGGAGCAGGACGATCAGCGCGAGGACGTACTCGTATCCGCGCGCCATCGGTTCGCCGAAATGATAGACGTCGAAGCCGTGCGGCAGGTGCACCATTATCCCCGCCACCAGCATCTCGATGGCGAAGAGCGCGGCGAGGATCCGAGTCAGGAAGCCCGCCGTGAGTACGATCCCCCCGAAGAACTCGAAGATCGCGACTGGAACTGCCATCCAGCCAGGGAAGCCCATCCCTGCAAACGCCTGCGACGCGGCCTCGAAGTTCATGATCTTAGGAAATCCGTGCGCGATGAACAC
Organism: Gemmatimonadota bacterium; assembly: GCA_046262555.1. Taxonomy (GTDB): domain Bacteria; phylum Gemmatimonadota; class Gemmatimonadetes; order JACCXV01; family JAHWKZ01; genus JBHENR01. Next base: position 631 of record JBHENR010000084.1, read on the forward strand.
GATGCCGCAGAACACGCGGCTCAGCGTCGCGACCCACTCCGATCGAACCATCGAGCTCTCCTGCCGGCGGGGGAACCTGCGGGCGCAGCGCGTCTATGCACGAGCCGGTTCGCGTGCAAGATCGCGGCGGCGACCGCCACGGTCAAACTCCTCTGGGCTCCGGCGGCCGCGGCGGGCGGTGTCAAACGGGGCCGCCGGGAACCGGTGGAGAGAGTCCGAGGGCTTCGAGCGCCGCGGCGGCGGCGCGACCGGCCACGCCCCGGGTGCCCATGGCCGCCCGCACGCCGGCCAGCCCCTCGACCACGTCGGCGCGGGCGGCGGGGTCGCCCAGCCAGGTGATGACCGGCGCCGCCAGCGCCTCGGGATCGAGTCGCTGGACGAACTCCGGCACCACCCCCGCGCCGGCGATCAGGTTGGGGAGCGCGATCCAGTCGGTGTCGACGAGGAGCCGCGCGGCGGCGTACGTGGCGCGCGCGGCGCGATAGGCGACGACGTGGGGGACGCCGAGGAGCGCCAGCTCGAGCGAGACGGTGCCGCTGGTGGCGAGCGCGGCCGCCGCGTGACCCAGCGCCTCGAGACGGCGCTCCTCCACGAGCCGGACCGGCGGGCCGCCGGCGAGTGCGGTCGCCACCTCCTCGGGCTCGAGGCCCGGCGCTACGGGCGCCAGGAACGCGGCCTCGGGCACCGCCACCGCCACCCGGCTCGCCGCGGCCGCCAGTGCGGGCGCGATTCGTGCCAGCTCCCCCTCCCGACTCCCCGGCACGATCGCCACCCATGGGGCCTTCGCGGGCAGCCCCAGCCGGTCGGCCACCTTCGCGCGCGAGGCGGGCCGCACCGGCAGCCGGTCGACGGCGGGGTTCCCCACGTAGACCGCGTCCACGTTCGTCGTCTCGTAGAACGCCGCCTCGAACGGCAGGGTCAGCAGCAGCCGCCGCACCGCGCGCTCCAGCACCCGCACCCGGCCCGGCCGCCAGGCCCAGACGGTCGGGCTCACGTACTGGACCACCGGGATCCCGCGGCCCGCCAGGCGGCCGGCCAGGCGCAGGTTGAAGTCCGGGGAGTCGACCAGCACGGCGCCGGCGGCGCCGCGGTCCACGGCCACCTCCTCCAGCCGCCCGAGCGAGCGCCAGGCCGCCGGCAGCCGTCCGACGACCTCGAACAGGCCCATGACCGAGAGCTCCCGCGTGTCGACGATCCGCTCCACGCCGGCGGCTTCCAGCTCCGGGCCCGTGGCCCCGAAGAACGCGAGCGCGGGCTCCACCTCCCGCATCGCGCGCACCAGCTCGGCGGCCAGGGCGTCCCCCGAGGGCTCGCCCGCCACGATCAGGATCTCGGAGCGCCGGGCGATCAGAGCCCGGCGGCGCGGCGGTAGTACTGGTCGATCGCCTTCCAGTTCAGGTTCGCGAGGAAGGCCTCGACGTACGCGGCGCGGTTGGGTCCGTAGTCGTAGTAGTAGGCGTGCTCGGCCACGTCGAGCGGGATGATCGGCTGCGCGCCCCACACCGCGCCGCCGTCGTTGCCGTCGGCGAGGTAGACGTGGAGCCGGCCGTCGGAGGGGTCCCAGCAGGTGATCGCCCAGCCTCGGGCCTGGCCCGCTACCGCCTTGAGCTCGGCCACCCAGGCATCGTAGCTGCCGAAGTCCTCCTCGATCCGGGCGCGCACGGGCAGCTCCTCGCCGGCCTCGCCGTCGCCGCCCAGGATCGAGAAGTAGATCTCGTGCAGCACCTGGCCGCTGGCGTTGTGGCTCTCGTTCCGCTTGACCCCACGCAGGTCGGTCCAATCGTCCTTCTCGTGCATCTCGGCGAGCTTCTTGGCGGCGGCGTGGCGTCCCTTGACGTACGATGCGTACTGGGTGTCGTGGTGCCACTCCACGCTCTGGCGGCTGAATCCCTGCAGGGCGTCGGCCTCGTAGGGGAGGGAGACGATCTCGTTCTCGTCGGGCCGTGGACGCCGTTCCGCTGGCATGGCCGCGAATATAGACCGCGGAGCGGACTGAACAAACCAGTGTGCGAGGGGGTTTGATCCTAGGAATGAAGAGCCGGCTCACCCTCCCGCGCGCCCTCGCTGTCGCGATCGCGGTCCACGCGATCGTGCTCCTGATCGTCCGCATCCCGGCCGACAGCGAGCGCGGCGGGGGCGGCACGCTGATCGTGGTTCCGCAGCCGGTGGCGCTCGAGCGCCCGACGCGCGAGCGGAGCCTGCCCGTGCCCGCCACCACACGAGCGCCGGAGTCCGAGCCGCAGACCGCCGCGCAGCCCGCCTTCCGGCCGTCGCCGGCCGCCGCGGAGGAGGCCACCATTCCCTCGACCGCTCTGACCGAGCTCCAAGCCGCCACGCTCCCGCTCGTCGCCACGGGTGGCGGCGTGGGCCGGCGGCGACTCGAGCGGACGGCCGAGCAGATGGCGACCGCCCGGGCGGAGTCGCTGCTGGTGGCGCGAATGGCGGGGATCGGCGTGGCGAAGGCGCGCGACATCGGCGCCGTCGGGCTCGCCAACGGCGGCATCACGCTGGCGATCCCATGGGCGGGGTTCCTGCCGTCGAACCGGAGCGACGCAGGCTGGCGCGAGGAGCGCTGCTCGGGCGACGGGGAGGGCGCATCCGACAAAGCGGGAGAGGCCGAGGCGCGGCGCGCCCAGTGCGGCTAGCGGTGGAGCGGCGCGCGCGCGGGCTCGATCCGCTCGCTAGACGTACCCCCGGAGGCGGGTCGCCTCCATCACCCGGCTGATGCCGATCATGTAGGCAGCGATCCGGAGCGACAGCCGCTCCTGCTGGCTGGTGACCCGCACCTGCCGCCACGCCGTGGTGATGAACCGCTCGAGCTCCTCGTTCACTCGCTCCAGCGTCCAGCGGAACTGCTGGATGTTCTGCACCCACTCGAAGTACGACACGATCACGCCACCCGCGTTGACCAGGAGATCGGGCAGCACGACGATGCCGCGACGCTCGAGCACCGCGTCCCCGGCGGGCGTCACCGGGTGGTTGGCCGCCTCGACGACGACCGACGCCTTGATCCGCTCGGCCACTTCCGCGTTGATCACGCCGCCGATCGCCGCGGG
>JBHENR010000085.1:0-3946 GCA_046262555.1 Gemmatimonadota bacterium
CTCCGCGTCGATCAGCCCGTGGCGGCGCTGCCCGTTGGCCCAGCCGCGCAGCCCGGCGCGCAGCGCGCTCATCCGAGGATCACCCGCCAGAGGTGGTGCGCGACCAGGGCGAGGATCAGCGCCACGGCCAGGCCCAGGCAGGCCCAGGCCCCCAGCGCGCTGAGCACGTCGTGGTCGGCTCGCGGGTGCAGGGCGGGCACCCGGCGGGCCAGCGCCAGCCGGTCCCGCTGCTCGCGCTGGGCGGCCAGGTCCGGGGCATCGGCGCACCAGCGGGCGTCCAGCTCGGCCAGGGCCTGGCGCCGGCACGGGCAGAGCTGGCCCAGCGGGTGCCCGCAGCGCACCAGCACGTGCTTGGCGTAACGGTCGGTGGCCATCAGACGGCCACCGCGCTCTCGACGGCGGCCGCCGCGTCCCGCAGCGTCGCGACGTCGACCGTCTGCACGCTGGTGGCCGCGGTGGGCAGCCGGGCCAGCAGCGCGTCGCGCGCCTGGCCGTCCACGGGGACGGTCACGGCCAGGGGCATGCCCTGTGGCCCGATGGAGCCGAGGACCGTCAGTCGCAGCGCCGAGCGGTGCCGGATCGCGATGACTGTGGGGTCGTGGAGCGCGGCGGCCGCCTCGGCGAGCGCGCCGAGGGCCGCGACGCCCCGCGCGGACAGGCCCACCTCGGTCTCCTCGGCGCCGGCGACCTCGCAATAGTCTGCCGCGACGGAGTGGGTGGTCAGCCACTCCAGGAGCCGGGCCAGCCGAGCGCGAGTGCTCAGCCGGGGGATCACAGTGGTCGTCATCGGGGCGCTCGATGCCTCCGTTGTCGGGGGGTGGGGAGGGCCGGCGCCCCGCCTGGGGCCTGGGGCCTGGGGAAAGCCACCGAGGCGGGCGCCGGCGCTCTAGGTGTCGCCGGATCGGGCGGCCTCGGCGGCGGCACGGGCTTCGGCTTCGAGCCGGGCGAAGTAGTCGGTGACGTCGCCACGCGGCAGCCGCCACGCGCCTCGGTGCTTGAAGGCCACCAGGCGCCCGTTGCCGATCATGCGATAGACCGTCTTTGGAGTGACGCCTAACACCGCGGCAGCGGCGTCGACGGTGAGCCAGTCGCCCTGGTTGCCGGCCAGGCTGAGTCCCACTACTCGCGCCAGCCCGCCTCTGCCGCGTCTCACGCCCCTCACCCCTTCCCGTTGACCGTGGTCACGGTGAGGATCGGCGCACTGTGGCCCGCCGTGTCACGGGTTGCACCAAGAATCGACGCTCCGTGACTAATCGTGTGCTGTCGGTGACGGATTCGGCGCAAGATCGCCGCGATCGCGGCGATCTCCTCATCGGCCAGCGGCGGCATGTGCGCCACGACCGCGGCGAAGTAGTCCCTCATCCCGTCGCGCCGCGGCGCACAGAGATCATCGACCGTTGTGCCGAAGAGCTCCGCCAGGGCCCGCAGAGCCGTGGCCGGCGGCTGACAGGCACCTGTCTCGTAGGCCCGGGCGTCCGCCTCGGTGATCCCGACGCGCTCGGCCACGTCGGCCAGACTCAGGTTCATGCCGTTGCGGTGGCCGCGCAAGCGGTGGCGGCAGGGGTCCCCGATAGCCATGGCCGAAGTACTAGGGGATAACGGCCACTCACGGCAAACCAATGACGCGATCCACCGCACCCGTGGACCCGATTCCGCCTCTGACCTGTGCAAACGCTTTCCGCGCACCACGCATCAGGGTGCCTATTGATGGACACCAGTGGACACCGATGGACACGAATGGACAGGAATGGAAGCGAAAGGACAGGAATAGCTGGATAACGATCCGATAACGGTCTATTCCGATACCGGGATCGAGGTGACCTCGATCCGATCCTTGCTCCAGACCCGGCCAGCGGCCGGCAGCATCCTGACGCGCTTGCCTCTCAGCGCCGTCAGCAGCATCGCCCGCCGCTCGGCGACGTCGCCAACGTCCCACTGTCGGGCCAGCTCGTCCGCGCCGGCATCCGGGTCGGGCAGCTCGCCGGCCGACTCGGCGGCCAGGGCGTCGCGCTCGGCCTGCAGGCGGGTCAATCGCTGAGTCAACGGCTTGATCGCCGCGTCGAACGTGTCGATGTCGATCTCGCCCCGGCCGAGCCGGTCGCCCAGCTGCTCGCGCACTCTCTGCGCGGCAGCGATCTGCTCGGCCAGCTCGCCGGCGAGCTGCGCCGTCTGGGCGCAGGCCGCGGCCAGCCGCGCCGCATGCGCCGGGTCAGCCAGGACCTCCATGACCAGGTCGCGCAGCGCATCGTCGACCCGGCGCGCGTCGGCCGCCACACCACCGCAGCCGCGCTGCGGGTGGCAGTGATACTGGCGGCGCGCCCCGCCGTCCGCGTAGCTGCCGGCGGGGCGCCCGGACAGCGGCCGCCCACACGATCCACACAGGATGATCCCGGACGCGAGGTAGTGCTCGCCGGCGGGCCGGCCGCTCCGGCGAGCGGCGAAGACGGCCTGCAGCCGCTCATGCAGGTCCTGGTCCAGGATCGGCTCGTCGGGCATGCGCCCGACCACCACGCCGCCATGGCAGATCAACCCAGCATTGATCGGCCGGGTCAGCACCTTGCGGACCTGCTCGGCGCTCCACTGCGCACCGGTGGCCGTGCGCAGGCCCGTCTCATTCCACAGGGCCCCGACGCCGGCCAGTGACATCCGCCCGGTAGCGATCTCCTCGGCGGCCGCGCGCAGCGCCGCACGCTCCCGCGCCACCAGCGCGGGCCGCACCTGTGGCCGCTTGCCGTCCTCCCCCTTGGGCGCGGTGCGGTCCGCACCGGGAAGCCCGAACGCCCGTGCACCACCATTGGTCATCCCAGCCTCCCGCAAGCTGGCGAAACGGCGCTTGAGCCGCCGCGAAGTGTCATCACTGGACTTGCAGGCCACGGCGGCGTGTATCCGCATCGCCAGACGGTGATCAGCGTTGGCGATGTCGTGCTCGCCATACGCACTGGCCAGCACCAGGCCCCGCTTGTCGCCGACCTCGAGCAGCCGCTCGAGGTCGCGGGGCTGGCGCAGCAGCCGGTCGGTGTGCCAAACCAGCACACCGTCCACCTCGCCCGCCTCGACCCGGGCCAGCAGCGCCTCCCAGCCCGGGCGGCGCACCCCACGCCGCCAGGCCGACAGCGAGTTGTCCCGGTGCTCCCGGCCGATGACCCACCCGTTGCGCGCGGCCACCGCCCGGCAGTCGGCCAGCTGGTTGTCGACTTTCTCGAGGCTGTCGTCGCTCGGGGAGCGCGACAGCCGGGCGTAGAGGTCGACGACCAGCGGGCGGCTCACCACCCCACCCCCGCGGCGAGCAGGCGGCCGGGCAGGCAGCCGACGCCGGCGCCAGCGAGCCAGGACAGCCAGGAGTGGCCATCACCAGCAAAGCCAGGACCGGCGAGCGCGAGGGTCATCACCAGCACGGCCAGGACCGCGGCAGCGGCCGTCACTGCCGCGATCACGACCCGGGACGTCCTCTCGCCCGCCGGCGCTGGCTGCGGCACGACCGACCCAGATGCGGGGCGGCCAGGTGCGGGCTGGGGGGCTGGCGCGGGGACCGAGGTCGGCGCCGCGGCGGAGTCAGGAGCTGGCGGAGCCGGTGGTACCGGCGCCGGGGGGACGGGCTCCGCGGGCTGGGCCTTGCGGGCGGCCCGGCGCACCACCGCGCGGCCGCGGCGCAGCACGGCGGCGAGCTCGTCGAGCAGGCCCGGCAGTTGTTCGGCCGGGGTGTGCTCGACAAGGCGGCTCAGGTCGGCCAGGATACCGCCCTGGGGGGAGAGAGGCTCTGTGGTGGGCATACCCGGGAGCCTAGGTCACTATCTACCCCTCCGCTATAGCTCGCATCGCCACTCACGGGGGCGCTAGCCCAAGAACGCGTTGCGCCGCTGAGTGAGGAGCCGGTACAGGTTCTGCTGAATGGTCTCGCGCACCTGGTCGGTGAGGTTGAAGACCAGCATCGGGTCCTCGGCGGCAA
>JBHENR010000086.1:0-7827 GCA_046262555.1 Gemmatimonadota bacterium
ATGTCCGCGATCGCGGCGCGGGCGGCGCGGGCGAAATCCGCCGCCGACCAGGCGGTCCCGAGCGGCACCTGATCGAGCAGGTGGTGGCGGACGCGCGCCCGCTCCGCCGGCGTCGGCCGGGCGGTGCCGATCTCCAGCCCGGCATACACCTGGCGCGCGTCCGCCACCACGATCTCGCCGCCGAGTTCCTCGGCCAGCGCCATCGCCACGGCGCTCTTTCCCACCGCCGTCGGCCCGGTGAGCACGAGGAACGGCGGGGTCGCCTCCGGATCAGTGGCGGCCGAAGTGGCGATGGAGCTCATCGAGGCCGATCTGCAGAATGGCCGGGCGGCCGTGGACGTCGTCGTACGGCAGCGTGGTGGCGAAGAGGCGGTCGATCAGCTCGATCATCTCATCGGGTGCGAGCCGGGCGCCGGCCTTGATCGCGGCCTTGCAGGCGAACAGACGGGCGACCCGCTCGTGCTGATTCATGTCAGCGCTGCCGCCGCCCGGCTCGCCGAGGTCATCCAGCAGGCCGACCAGCGCCGCCTCGGGATCGAACGCGTGGCGGAAGGCCGGAACGGCCGCCACGGCGATCGTCTGCCCGCCGAAGGGCTCCGCCTCGAACCCGAGCCGCTCGATCAGCGTGGCGTACACTTCCCAGGCCGCGTACTGGGCCGGCGTCAGGTGCAGCACCAGCGGAAACAACAGCCGCTGGGCGGCCCGCGCGCCGGCGCGCAGCTCGCCGATGACCTGCTCGTAGAGCACCCGCTCGTGCGCCGAGTGCTGGTCGATCACCACCAGTCCGCTCGCCGTCTGGGCGAGGATGAAGCGCTGGTGGAGCTGCCAGAGGCCGGGCGCTGCGGGATCCAGCGGGAGCGGTCCGGACGGCGCCTCTGCGTCGGGCACGGCCGCGGCGGCAGCGGCGCCGTTCGGTGCGGCGCGGCGGCCGGAGAAAAAGAGCGCGAACTGACCGGGCTCGGCGGGTCCCGGTTCGGCAACGCGCCCGCCAGCGGCAGTGGTCCGGCTGGCGGCGATCGGCCGGGGGGTGGACGGGGCCCGCCAGGGCCGGGCCGCGACGGGGCCGGCACCCAGCGCCTGACGCACCGCGTCCTCCACCGCGCCCGCCACCGCGGCGGAGTCGGTGAACCGGACCTCCCGCTTGGCCGGATGGACGTTCACGTCCACCGTCGCCGGATCGAGCTCGAGGAAGAGGTAGCCATCGGGACGGGCCCCAGCCGGCAGAGTCGAGCGATAGCCGCGCCAGAAGGCACGCAACAGGTCCGGCGCCTCCACCGGCCGGCCGTTGACGAACGTGTACTGACGGCGCCGGCCAGCGCCCGCCGCGGCGGCGCGCTGGACGAATCCGTGCACCGCCATCCCCTCGGCCCCGCCCTGGATGGGCAGCAGAGTCTCGACGTAGGCCAGATCGAACAGGCCAACCAGCCGTTCGATGAGCGTGCCGGCGGGGCTCAGCTCGAGGATTTCACGGGGACCGTGGGCGGCCCGCCAGGCGACATCGGTGCGGGCGAGAGCCTGCTCGACGATGCGCTGAACGATCACCGCCTGCTCGGTGGCGTGGGTGCGCAGAAACTTGCGCCGGGCCGGCGTGTTGTAGAACAGCTGCCGCACGTCCACGGTCGTGCCGGGCGCCCGGGCGATCGGCTCCGGGCCGCCGCGGGCGCCGCCGTCGAGCCGGATCCGGACGCCGGGGCCACCGCCCGCGGGGGCGGTCTCGAGTACCAGGCGACTGACGGCGGCGATCGACGGCAGCGCCTCGCCGCGAAAACCCAGCGTGGTGATGCGCCGCAGGTCGTCGGCCGCCACGATCTTGCTGGTGGCATGGCGCTCGAACGCAAGCCAGGCATCCTCGGGGACCATGCCGCAGCCGTCGTCGGCGACGGCGATGCGATCCCGGCCGGCGGCGGCGAGCGTGATCTCGATCCGGCGCGCGCCCGCGTCGAGCGCGTTGTCGACCAGCTCCTTGACCACCGACGACGGGCGTTCGACCACCTCTCCGGCGGCGATCTGATTGACGACGCCGTCGGAGAGGACGCGGACGCGGCCTTTCACGGCATCGCGAACGTGTGCTCGGGGTGCCGGACGACCAGGACCGCGCAGGGGGCCTTCCGCACGATACGCTCGGCGGTGGAGCCGAACAGGGTCTCGGCCAGGCCCGACTGGCCGTGGCTGCCGACTACGATGACGTCGGCCTCGACGTCGCGCGCGGTGCGAATGACCTCGAGGAAGGCCTTGCCCTGCCGGACGTGGGCCTGCACCGCCAGGGCCGGGCGATCGTCCGCCGCGAACAGGTCGTCCAGCGCCAGCCGCGCGTTGCGCTTGAGCTCATCGTAGACCTCGGGCGAGGGAAAATGGCGCAGGCTGAACTGCTCCCAGTAGGCGAAATCCTCGACCACGTGGAGCGCATGGAGGGAGGCCTGACAGGCACGGGCCAGCGCCGCGGCATGCCGGGCGGCTTCCCGGGCGGCATCCGAAAAATCGGTCGCGAGCAGGATGTTCGCATAGACGATCATGGCGCGGGGGCGGACCTCCTGAAGGCGGCTCCGGAAGGCGGCCGGTCGGCTTGGACGTGAGCGCGCGACGCATTCAATGTAGCGGGAGGATCAGATCCGTGGCCACCCAGCCGGCCGGATACCCTTCGGCGCGCACGCGCCAGGCGCCGCCGCTCCGTCCCCGCAGCTCGGCGACAAGGCCCTCGGGGAGCGTGGTGAACGGGGCCCCGCCGGGCGCCGCCGCGAGCGCCGCCGGGCGGATGAGGACGCCCTGGTCCGGTCGGCCGACGGTCCAGGCGTGCGCGGCGACAAGCGCCCCGACCACGACCACACCAACGGCGCCGGTGGCGCGGAGCCGGCGGGCCAGTCGAGCCAGCCGGGGCCGGCGCGCCCGTCGCGCTGTGACCGCCGCCGCCCAGGTCGCCAGACTGACGGCCAGGAGCGCGGCGAGCAACTCGTCCCGGCGCACCTGCGCGAGGCGGGCGCCAGCGGCCGTCAATCCGTCAGGGGGGTCATTCAGCTCGGCGCGAAGCCGCCGGTAGTCGGCATGAATCGCCAGCGCCCGCGGCGCGCGGGCGAGCGCGCGGCGATAGTGGCCGAGCGCGGCGCCGCGCTCGTCGGCACGCCAGAGCGCGGCCGCCAGATTCGCCTCGAGACGGGGGTCGTCATGGTTCACGAGCAGCGCCCGGTAGCCGGCCGCCGCGGCGGAGAATTCTCCCGCCCGATATGCCTGATTCGCCGCCTGCCAGTGGGACGCGGGATCCGCCTGGGTCGCGGCCACTCGCGGCGGACTCGATGCCAGCCACGTCGACGCGCCGATGGCGATCACCAGCAAGCGCGAGGGCGGCGGCCTGATCCCAGGAGCGCCACGAAGCGAACGACCGCCGCGGCCGCCGCCTCGCGGGATTGCCCGCCGTAGCCGGTGGCCCCCAGCGCGGACCAGGCCGCGGCGGCCGCGGCGGCGACCGCGGCCGGGACGCCCGCCCCCGCCAGCTCGGCAGCCGACGGATGCACCGTCCCCCGGCCCGGACGGACGCCATAGCGCGCGGCCAGCGCGCCGTCGATGGCGCGGGCCGCGTCCTGTTCCGCGCCCGAGGCGCCGCGCTGGAGCGCCTGGCGCGCGCGCTCGAGTTCGCGCCCCGCGGCGCGCCGGCGGAACCCCACCCGCTCGCCCCGTCGCGCCCGGGCGGCGCCGAGCACTCCCAGCCACACCAGCCAGGGACCCGCCAGGGCCGTCCAGTACCACCGTTCACGCGCCAGGTCGCGCGATCCCCCCGGGCGAGGCGTGCGGGCGGGCCAGAGGGTCGGCCCTGCAGGCGCGCGAATCGCGGCGCCGGGAGTCGCGCCGGCCGGCGCCGCGGCGATCTGGATCTCTCCCAGCCGCAGCGTATCCACCGCGTAGGCGCCGGTCGCGGGGTCGAAGTACGGCAGCCGCGCCATCCCCAGCCCCAGCGGACCGGCCTCCCTCGGCACGAGCAGAAAGCGAAACGCCTTTCGGCCCTCGACGCGCCCCGCCCGGATGGCAGTGGCCGAATCCACCGCCGGCGGATGGGTGTCCACGTCGGGCCACGACGGCAGCACCGGAGCCCCGATGGGAGTGGGATTTCCGGCGCCGGAAACGGTGAGCTCCAGCGCCAGCGGAACGCCCACCATTCCCTGCGCCGACCCCACGCCGCCCCCCAGGGCAAAGCGGCCGACGGTGCCGTCGAATCCGGCCGGGGCGCCCGCCGGGAGCGGGCGGGCCACCACGCCCAGCGGTGCGGTCGTGATCGTCCGCGTGGCCCCCGCCGCCCACCACCGCTTCGGGTCGGGCTCGACGACGCGGACGGTGGCGGGTTGAATCACGAGAGCCCCCGGCCGCAGCGGAAACAGCGCGTAGCGAAAGCGCTGCACGTGGTAGGTGCGGGCACCGATCCGCTCGGCCGACACCGTCGGCTCCGCGTCGAGCTCGATCCGCCAGAAACCGGGTGAAGCGGGGGGCGCGTAATCGGGGCTCTCGAGCAGCGGGACGCTGGGATCGTGGTAGAAGGCGAATGTGAGCGTCACCTGCTGGCCCACCCACGCCTCCGCGCGATCGACGCGCGTGACCGCGAAGATGCCGGGTGTCCCGTCCGGGGGCGGCATCCGGGGATCCGGGTGGCCCCCCCCTCGCAGCCCCGCCGCCGCCGGCCCCACGCCTCCGCCGGCGCTGACCGCGAGAACGTTCAGCCGCACGCCGCGGGTGAAGCGGGGACGGCCATCCACCACGACGCGCACCGGGGGAATGGTCAGCGGTCCCGCCACCAGCGGGCGCAGCGTGAAGCGGAACACGGTGAGCCGCGTGACCCTCCCGTTGGTGACGCGGACGCGCGCCTCGCGCCCGGTTCCGGCCAGCAGCACGGTCGGCAGCGCCGGCAGGTGGGGGTCTTCGATGTCACTGCGGAATGCCTCCGGCTGCACCGTGACGACGAGATCCACCGTCGCCCCCAGCACGACGTGATCGGGATCCAGCCGGGCCGAGACCCGGTCCTGCCCGCGGACGATGGCGGGCCACACCGTCAGCCCGGCGCTCAGTCCAGCGCAGGCGACCAGGCGCCGGCCCCACGATCGCCCGGTCCAGGGGCGGCTCAAAACGCGTGCAGCCGGGCGCGCAGCGCCGCGACCACGCTCGCCTGGTCGGGGTCCTCCGCCAGATTCTCCAGTTGGAACGGATCGGCCGTGAGATCATACAGCTCGGACCGGTCGCCCACGGTCTCGATATAGACATGACGGTCGGTCCGGACGGCCGCCCAGGCCGGGCTGCGGTCCGGGGCATCCGGGTCGTGCCCCCCCTCGTCGGGCCACGCTTCGAGCAGCAGCGCATCCCGCCAGCCGGCCGGGCCGCCCAGCAAGTCGACCAGCGAACGGCCGTCCACGCTTCCCGCTCCCTCCACCCGGGCGAGCTCGTAGATCGTCGGCGCGATGTCGATGGTGGCCACCAGGGCGGATTCGGCTCGCGGCGCGGTGACGAGCCGCGGATAGCGCAGGGCGAACGGCACCCGCACCGACTCCTCGTACGCGACCGCCTTCTTCGTCAGGCGATGTTCGCCCCAGAGATAGCCATTGTCCGAGAGGAAGATCACCAGCGTGTCGCCCAGTCGCCCCTGCGATTCGAGCCGGTCGAGCAGGGCCCCGATCGCCCGGTCCACCGCCACCAGCGACTCGAGCTGACGCTGGCGCGTGCGATCCAGCTCGGCCCGCTGCTCCGCCGACAATCGCGGCAGGGCCTGGATCCACGCCGGCTTGTCGCTGACGTCCGCCTCGTCGTAGCTCGGCGGGCGATGGGCGGCGTGACCGGCGAAGCGGCCCGCGTCCTGCGCCGCCGGCGTGGCCGGCAGGTGTGGCGCGTTGGGATTGAAGAACAACAGGAAGGGGCGGGTCGGCTCCGCCGCCGTCTGGTCCAGAAACGCCAGCGCGTGGTCGCGCAGCACGTCGGCCACATAGCCGCTGGCCGTCACATTGTCGCCGTTGACATTGAGCCGGGGATTCTCATAGCCGCCGTGGTGATGCACCCAGAAATCATACTCCACCCGGGGGGCGCCACTCCAGGAGTTGAGAAATTTCCCTACGTGCCCCGTGCGATAGCCGGCGTCGCGCAGCCGGTGGGCGACGGTAAAGGGCCCCAGCAATGCGGAGTTGTGGCGCACGCCGTGATGGCGGGCGTACAGCCCGGTCAGGATGCTCGACCGGCTGGGGCAGCACAGCGGCGTGGTGGCGAACGCCCGGGTGAACTCCACCCCCTGCTGAACGATCCGACGGTACGTGATCGGCATGACCTCACGCAGCGCGTCGGCGCGCTGATCGTCGGTGATGAGAACCAGAATATTGGGTCGCGCGGGCGGATCGGCCGGATCAGGGGGGTCCGGCGGGCCGGGCGATCCGCTGTTCGAGCAGGTGACGAGGAACAGCAGGAACGCGAGGCGCAGGCGCATCACTTGAAGCCTTGCAGGCGCACTCGCAACGCGGCCACGCGATCCGCCTGCGCCGGCTCCCCCGCGACATTGTCATGCTGGGCGGGATCGGTGGCAAGATCGTACAACTCGGCGCGTTCGTTGCGGGTTTCGACATAGACGTAGCGCCCGGTGTGAATCGCGGTCCAGGGCGGCCCCGCGCCGCGCCATCCCTCCAGGAGGAGGGCGTCCCGCCAGGCGCCCCCCCGGAGCAGGGTGGCGAGTGAGCGGCCATCGACGCCGTCGGGAATCGGCAGACCGGCGAGCTCGTAGAGGGTGGGGGCGATATCGATGTTGGCCACCAGCCGCTCCTCGGTCCGGGGCGACGGCACCAGCGGCGGATACCGCAGCGCGAACGGCACGCGGGTCGCTTCCTCGTAGACGACGCCCTTGCCGCGGTAGCGGTGCTCGCCCGCGAGCCAGCCATTGTCGGACAGAAAGATGACCACGGTCGAGTCGAGACGGCCCTGCGCCGCGAGCCGGTCGAGCATCGCCCCGATCACCCGATCGAGCCCCGCCGCCGCCTGCAGCATGCGCCGGTGCTCCTCCCGGAGCTGCGCGTCCCGGCGCGGGGCGAGGCGCGGCAGGCGGCGGATCCAGGCCGGCTTGTCGGAGAGATCCGCCTCCACCGACATGGCCGGCATGGCCGGCTCCAGGAACCGGCCGCTGTCGGCCGGTTGCGGCACCGCCGGCAGATGCGGGACGCGCGGGCTGAAGAGGAGGAAAAACGGCCGGTTCGGTTCAGTCGCCGACGCATCGAAAAAGGCGAGCGCATGGTGCTGCAGCCCGTCCAGCACATGGCCTTGGTAGCGCACGCTCCGCCCGTCCACGTTAAAGACCGGATTGCGATACGCCAGCCCATGCACCCAGCGGTCGAATTCGGGTCGCGGCGTGCCGTTCCAGGAGTTGAGATACTTGCCGATCAGACCGGTGCGGTAGCCCGCAGCGTGCAGCGCATCGACGATCGTCGGGAGCCGCAGCGGATCCCCGTTGGTGTGGACGCCGTGGTGCCGGGCGTACCGCCCGGTCAGCAGGCTGGAGCGGCTGGGACAGCACAGCGGCGTGGTGGCGTAGCCGCGCGTGAAGATGACGCCCTCGCCGTGGAGGCGGGCGAAGGTGAGGGGCATCGCGCGCTCGACGTCCGCCGCCCGCTGATCGTCGGTGAGAATGATGAGAAAGCTGGGGCGATCCAGCGTCACCGCCGGGACCGCGTCGCCGGCCACCAGCCCCCCGCTGCCGAAGCAGGCCAGCGTCAGCATCGCGCGGCACCCCACCCGTGTCACCATCCCGGCCGCCCGGGCTGCCCGGCCCGGCGTTCGTCCTCGCCGCGGGCGAGCGCCTCCCGCTCCCGCGCCGACAGCGCGTCG
>JBHENR010000087.1:0-3289 GCA_046262555.1 Gemmatimonadota bacterium
CCCGCCAGTCCGACTGGGCTCACGACCTGCCCGCGCTGCTGGACGCGGAGGCGTGGCCCGAGGACGCGCCGAGCCGGGCCGGCGCCGCGCGCTGAGACGTGCAGTGGTGGTGCTCGGCGCAGGGTCTCGCGTGGTCGTGGACCTGGCGGCCGTACCTGGGGGTGTGGCTTCTGCTGGCGCTGCTGGTGGCGGGCTACGTCCATCTGGCGCGCCGGTCCGGCGGCATCACGGCCGGACGCCGGTGGGCGTTGGCCGCCGCGGCCGCGTGCCTCTGGCTGGCGCTCGACTGGCCGGTCGGGGCGCTGGCGGCGGGCTACCTCGCCAGCGTCCACATGGTGCAGTTCCTGCTGGTGGCGCTGGTCGCGCCTCCCCTGCTCCTCTACGCGGTGCCCGATGGAGCGTGGGACCGCCTCGCCGGCCGCCGCGGGATCGTGGCGGCGCTGGAATCGACGACCCGGCCGCTGGTGGCCCTCCTCGGCTTCAACGCCCTCGTCTGGCTGACCCACTGGCCGCCGTTGGTCGACGGCCTGATGGGCTCCCAGGCTGGATCGTTCCTGATCGACATGCTGTGGTTCCTCGCCGGGACGCTCTTCTGGTGGCCGGTCGCCGCGCGGGTGCCGTCGCGGCCGCGGTTCGGGTACCCCGCCAAGGTCGCGTACCTGATCCTCGCCACGATCACCAACACGGGCGTGTTCATCTACCTGACGTTCACGCACCTTCCCGTCTATGCCACCTACGAGCTGGCGCCCCCCATCCCCTGGATCACCGCGCGCGAGGACCAGCAGGTGGCGGGGCTGCTCATGAAGATGGGCGGGGGGCTCGTCCTGTGGACGGCGATCGCGGTGCTCTTCCGCCGCTGGTATCTCGCCGAAGAAGCCTGAGCCGAAACGGCGTCCGCCGATCCGCCTGCGCCGGTTGTATCCGCCTCCGGGCTCCGTTACCTTCGGGCCGGTGTCCGTCCCCAACCGCCTGATCCTTTTCGACATCGACGGGACGCTGCTGACCGCCGGCGGCGCCCCCCGGCGCGCATTCCGCCGGGCCCTGATCGAGCACTTCGGGACCGACGGCGACGAGGCCCGGACCGACTTCAGCGGCAAGACGGATCCCCAGATCGTCTTCGAGCTGATGGGACGGTCCGGCTTCGACGACGACCGGATCGGGGAGCGGATCGAGCGGCTGTTCGAGCACTACCTCGAGGGACTGGAGCGGGAGCTCCGCGCGGAGGCCGGGCACCGGCTGCACCCGGGCGCCGCCGAGGTGGTGGCGTCGCTGGCGGAGGATCCGCGCGTGGTCCTGGGGCTGGTCACCGGCAACGTGGAGCGTGGCGCGCGCCTCAAGCTCGAGCGCTTCGATCTGTGGCGCCGCTTCGCGGTTGGCGCGTTCGGCTCCGACCACCGCGACCGCGACCGCCTGCCGCAGATTGCCATCGAGCGCGCCTGTCGCCTGACCGGGCGCGGGTTCACGGGCGGGGATGCAGTCGTGGTCGGCGACACCCCCGCCGACATCCGCTGCGCGCGGGCCGCCGGCGCGCTGGCGGTGGCCGTGGCCACCGGGAAGCCTACGCGGGAGGAGCTCGAGGCGGCGCGGCCAGACGTGCTGCTGGAATCGCTCGAGGAATGGCCCGGCCTGATGGCCGGTCTCGGCTTGTCGCTCGATCCCGTCCTTTCGTAGGCTCGCCGAACGGAGGAAGCCGTGGAATCGATCAGCGTACTGACAGTCGTCATCGTGTTCGTCGTCTTCGTGCTGCTCAGCGCGGTGCGGATCCTCAAGGAGTACGAGCGGGGCGTCATCTTCCGGCTCGGCCGACTTGTGGCATCCAAGGGACCGGGATTGATCCTGCTGGTCCCGATCATCGACAAGATGCAAAAGGTGAGCCTGCGGGTGATGGTCTTCGACGTCCCGCCGCAGGACGTGATCACCAAGGACAACGTATCGGTCAAGGTGAATGCGGTCGTCTATCTCAAGGTGTTCGACCCCAACCGCGCGGTGGTCGAGGTGGAAGACTACCTCTACGCCACCAGCCAGCTGGCGCAGACGACCCTGCGCTCGGTCATCGGTGAGGCGGAGCTGGACGAGCTGCTGGCGGAGCGCGAGCGCATCAACGACCGCATCCAGGGCATTCTCGACGAGGCCACCGACGCTTGGGGGATCAAGGTCTCGCGCGTGGAGGTCAAGCACGTCGACCTGCCGCAGGAGATGCAGCGCGCTATGGCGCGTCAAGCGGAAGCCGAGCGCGAGCGGCGCGCCAAGATCATCGTGGCCGAGGGCGAGTTCCAGGCCTCGGAGCGGATCTCCCAGGCCGCGGCGATCATCGGCCAGCACCCCGAAGCACTCCAGCTGCGCTACCTGCAGACCCTGGTCGAGATCGCGGCGGAGAACAACTCGGTCACGCTGTTCCCCATCCCGATCGACTTCCTGGATGCGTTCCGCCGCTCGCTGGAGAGATCCACCGACCGCGGGTCCGCGTCGGCTTCGTAGTCCACTCCCGAAACGAACCGCAGGAGGGTCCCGCATGGAGCTTTCGGCAATCAAGGCGGACGTAACGCAAGTCGAAACGGCCGCTCTGGTCGTCAACCTCTACCAGGGAGTGGACGCGCCGGGCGGGGCGACAGGTGCCGTGGACGCCGCGCTCGACGGGCAGATCACGGAGCTCATCGCCGACGGCGAGATCACCGGCAGGCCGGGGGAGATCACGATCGTGCACACGCGCGGCCGGCTGCTGGCGCAGCGGGTGGTGGTCGTGGGGCTGGGCCCGAAAGCGGATTGCGACCTCGAGACGGTGCGGAAGGCCACCGGCAGCGTCACCCAGCGGCTCCTGCGGCACCGGATCACCCGCTTCCACACCATCCTCCACGGCGGCGCCGATCTCGAGGCCGTCGGCGTGTCGACGCGCCACCTGGCGCAAGCCGTCGCCGAGTCCGCCATGCTGGCGGGTTACCGCTACGATCGCTGGAAGACCGTGGCACCGGAGGACGAGCCGGGAGAGATCCGGGATCGGGAGAAGGAGAAGCTGCAGTCCATCACGATCGTGGAATCCGACGGGCGAAAGCTGAGCGCCATCCGCGCCGGGCTGGACCGCGGGGGAAAGCTCGCCGCGGCGGTCAACTGGACCCGCGACCTCGGCAACGGGCCACCCAACGAGATCTACCCCGCGGCCCTCGCCGAGCGCGCCCGCCAGCTGGCGGAGGAGCTCAAGCTCGAGTTCGAGGTCTGGACGCGCCGGGACCTGGAGAAGAGCAAGATGGGGAGCATCCTCGGGGTGGGGCAGGGTTCGTTGCACGAGCCGCGC
>JBHENR010000088.1:0-10859 GCA_046262555.1 Gemmatimonadota bacterium
ATCGTCGTGATCGTCGGCGGCACCGCCCGCCTCTGGTGGCTGTGGCGGGCCAAGCGGCGCGGCGCCCGCATCGTGCACCGCCTCGATGGCATCAACTGGCGCTACCGGGTGATGCCCGTGTCCCGCCGCCGCCGGCTGTCCGACCGGCTGCGCAACCGGCAGATGGCCTGGATTCGCAACACCCTCGCCGACCACGTCGTCTATCAGAGCGCGTTCATCCGCGACTGGTGGCACCGGGAGTACGGCCCGGCACCCTGCCCCGAGAGTGTTATCTACAACGGCGTCGATCTCGACGAGTTCACGCCGCCGGCGGACAACGCGGCGCCGCGCGAACGGCCGCTGCTGATTTGCGTGGAGGGCAAGGTGCCCCCCAACCCGGCGGCGCAGGCGATCCTGGCGGATGTGCCCGGGCCGCTGTTCGCCGACGGCACGATCGGCGGGACGCTGGTCTGCGGCATGATCCGGCCCGACATCCGGGAGCGGGTGGCCGCCCTGCCGGGGGTCCAGGTGCTCGGTTCGGTGGCCCGCTCCGCGATGCCGGCCACCTACGCCCGCTGCGACGTCTACCTCAGCCTCGAGATCAATCCGCCCTGCCCCAACGCCGTGGTCGAGGCGCTCGCCGCCGGCGTGCCCGTGGTGGGCTACGACACCGGCTCCCTGTCGGAGCTGGTGCAGCCCGAAGCCGGCCGGCTCGTGCCCTACGGCGTCGATCCGTGGCGGCTCGAGGTGCCCGACACCCGCCCGCTGCGTGAGGCGGTCGAGGCGGTGCTCGCGCATCTCCCCGAGTACCGGCGCGGCGCGCGGGCCGCGGCCGAACAACGCTTCGGGCTCGACCGCATCGTGGAGGCCTACCTGGCGATCTTCGCGGGCCTGATGGCGTAGACCCGGCATGGCGCGGCGCCCGCTCCACATCGCCGGGGTGGCGAACGACCTGGCGACGGCCGCCGAGCCGCACCGGGGGGCGTTCGTCGTCTCCCTCTTCGACGCATTCCGCGCGGCGGGCGCCGAAACCACGCTGATCGTGCCGCGGCCGCCCTGGCGGCGGGACGATTCCACGCTCGGGCCCGGGCGCGTGTTCCGGCCCCGCTATCTGCCGGTGTCGAACCGGACGCTCCCGGGCGGCGGTTCCTCGTTCCGCTGGACAGCGGCCCATTTCGCGCGGGCTGCGGCGCGGGCCAGCCGCCGGCTCGCGTCGCCGCCGACCCTGGCCTATGGCCACTTCCTGTATCCGGCCGGATGGGGTGCCCTGGCGGTGGCCGGGCAGTGGACCATTCCCGCCGTGGTCGCGCTCGGCGAGTCGTCGCTCGCCTACTATGAGCGGCGCATCGGACTCGAGCGCGTGCGCCGGGCGAGCCGTCACTTCGCCGGCGTCCTCGCCGTCTCGGAGGCCAATCGCGCCTACTGCATCAACCGGCTGGGGGTCGACCCCGCCCGCATCGTGGTGATACCCAATGCCGCCGATCCGGCGCACTTCCATCCCGCCGACAAGACCGTCATGCGGGAACGTCTGGGCCTGCCGGTGGACCGCCCGATCGTCGCGTTCGTGGGCCACTTCACGGAACGCAAGGGCCCCCAACGCGTGCTGGCGGCGCTGGCGCACCTGCCGGAGGTCGGCGCCATCTTTCTGGGCGCCGGTCCGGACGAGCCGACCGGGCCGCAAGTGTTGTTCCGGGGGCTGGTGCCCAACACCCGCGTGCATGAATGGTTGAGCGCGGCCGACTGCTTCGTCCTCCCGACGCTGGCCGAGGGATCGTCGAATGCGGTGGCCGAAGCGCTCGCCGTCGGGCTGCCGGTGATCGCCTCGGATATCCCCGGCGTCCGCGAGATGGTGGGACCCGACGCCGGCCTGCTGGTGGATCCGCTGGACGAAGCCGGCCTGGCGGCGGCGCTCCGCACCGTGCTCCAGTCGTCGGGCGTTCGCGACCGTCTCTCGGCCGCGGCCCGGTCGCGGGCCGAGGCGTTCACGCTGCCGGAACGGGCGCGCCGCATCCTCGACTGGATCGACACGTCGGTACTGTCGGGCGGGGTCGCCTGAGCCCGGCCCCGCGCTCCGGCGTGCTGGTGGTGCAGCGGATCCTGCCGCCCTACCGGGTTCCACTGTTCCAGCGGCTGGCCGGCTCCGCCGCGCTGTCCGTCGCGGTCGCCTGCGGCGACGCCGATCCCCGGGCGGCGCTCCGAAGCGTCACCACGGTGCCGGGGCTCGAGGTCGTCCGACTGCGCAACTGGCACCCCTGGAGCGGGAACGCGTGGGTCGTCCAGCGGGGCCTGCTGGGGGCGCTCAGGCAACGGCGGCCGCGGGCGGTGATCGCCGAATTCAACCCCCGCATCGTCTCCAACCTGGCGGCGCTCGGCTATGCCCGGCTGACGGGCCTCCCGTTCCTCTGGTGGGGGCACGGCCTGAGCCCCACCAGCGGCCGGTTCGCCCGGCGGGTCCGCGCCTGGCTCGCCCGCCGGGCGGACGGGGTGATTCTCTATGATGCCGCGCAGGTGCGCGCGCTGGTGGGCCTGGGCGTTCCGGCGGACCAGCTGATCGTGGCCCCCAATGCGATCGACACCGAAGCGATCGCCGGGCTCGCCGCGCCGTGGGAGGCGGGCCCGAGACCTCTGGTGCTCTACGTCGGCCGGCTGATCCGGGCCAAGAAAGTCGCCCTGCTGATTGAGGCCTTTGCCAGCGCGCTGCCGCGGCTGCCGGCCGGCACGCAGCTCATGATCATCGGGGACGGCGCCGAACGGACGGCGCTGGAACGACTGGCGGGGGCGCGCGGTGTCTCCGCCGCCGTGACGTTCACCGGCGAGGTGCTCGACGAGGTCCGCCTGGCGCCGCTGTTCAATCGGGCCTGGGTGTCCGTGTCGCCGGGGTATGTCGGCCTGGCGGCGATTCACAGCCTCGCCTACGGTGTGCCGCTCGTCATCGCGGCGGATGAGCCCCACAGCCCGGAGATCGGGGCGGTCGAGGCGGGCATCAATGCGCGGCTCGTTCCGTCGGATGCCCCCGCTGCGCTGGCCGCCGCCCTGATCGACCTCGCGGGCGATGCCGACCGCCTGGCGGCGATGTCGGCCGCCGGCCGCCGCACCGTGGGCGAAGGCTACTCGCTGACGGGGATGGTGGCCGCTTTCGAGGCGGCGGTCGAGCGCGCCAGCGCGTCACGCCGGCGCCAGGCGTCGCCATAACCGACCGCGGCCAGGATCAGCAGCAGCATGTCCGCGTGCAGCCGGAAGCGGGTTTCCCCGAAGGTCACGGCGTGGAGCAAGGTGAAGGGGACGAGAAACGCGACCGCGTAGCCGATCAACCGGCGCCGGCGGAGATCGGCCTCACCCCACGCCCGGAGGGTCAGGAAGACTCCCAGCCAGACGGCCAGGGTATGGACGATCAGCACCAGGAAAGCGGCGTCGGTCCAGGGGACCCGGAATCCGGTGAGGCGGAGCCGGTCTCCCTCCGCGACCAGCCGGCCGGTCCCCAGCTCGACCGGCACCGGCGCATAGAGCGCCCCCACCTTGACCGGAGCGCTCAGCAGGAAGCGCACCGGATGGGCGGTGATATAGTCGAGCGCGGCGCCGCGCAGGACATGGTCGACTGCCGCCTCGTCGCGGAGATCCACCCCCCGGGCGATGAGCGTGGCGGTGATCCAGGGGGCATACTTTTCGACGCTGACCCACGGGTAATAGCGGTAGGTGTCGGCATTGTTGCCATAGTAGAGAACCTGACCGCTCATGCTGGCGGGGAAGAAGTGACGGCCGAGGTGGCGATACACGGTGACCTGCCAGGGCAACGTGACGGCGAGCAGGACGATGCCGGCGGCGGCGGCGTGACGCACGCGCTCCGGCCGGGGGCGCCCGCGGTGCTCCCACACCCAGGCGGCGGCCAGCACCGCGAGCAGCACCAGGCCGGTGGGGCGGGTCAGATAGGCGAGTCCCGCCAGTCCGCCGAGCGCGCCCCAGGCCGTCACCGTGCGCGGGCCCGGCAGCAGCACGGCGTAGAAGCCCAGCAGCAGCGCGGTGAACAGGATCGTCTCCCGCAGACTGAGGATTTCGTGCTGAAAGAAAAGGTGGGTCGCATAGAGCGCCAGCGCGGCGAGGCCGGCGCGACGGTCGCCGCTGACGTGGAGCGCCAGCCGGACGAGGAGCCAGCCCGTCAGCCAGCCGAGAACGAGATGCAGGCCGATCCCGCCCCAGTGCCAGGCGTCGCCGAGAGCCCAGACGGCGGGCACCAGCAGCAGCGGGTAGAGGGGGGGGCGGAGCGCCGTCCAGAGCGTCGGATCGCGGGGGTAGAGGTACGTCTCCAGCGCGTAGCGGCCGTGATGCACCAGATTCTGCGCGATCTCGAGGTAGCTGATGCTCCCCTGGAACCGCACGGCGGGGTCGTGGCCCAGGAAATAGACCGCCGCGTGGATCAGCTGGATCGCGGCCAGAGCGAACCCGGCCCCGGCCAGCAGGCGGCGCGGCGGCAGGGCGTCGAGCCACGCGAGCAGGGAAGCGGCGGAGCGCATGGCGAGGGCCAGGTGGAAGAGGGGATCGTCAGCGGTCGATCGCGGCGCGAAGCTAGCCGCTCCAGTCGACCGACGACAACCAGCCGGGCGGCTGGCGCATGAAGCTCTGCTACGTGGTGGACGGGCGCAGCCCGATCGCGCGGAACTGGATGGCGCACTTCGTCGCCGCCGGCCACGAGGTCCATCTGATCTCGACCTACCCGGGCGCCGACGCGACGGGTTTCGCGTCCACCACCGTCATTCCGGTGGCGTTCGCGCGGCTGGCCGGGGCGCCGGGACGGCCCGCGGCTCCCGGCCCCGCCGCCGGAGAGCGGGCGCCCGCGTCCCGTTCGGCGCCGCTGGCCGCCCGTTGGCGCGGGGGGGCGCTGGCAGCAGCCGCCAATGCGCTGCGGTACGGCGTTGGCCCGCTCGACGTATTCCGGTGGCGGGGCCGGCTGCGCCGCCGGCTGCTACGGATCCAGCCGGACCTGGTGCACGCCATGCGGCTCCCGTTCGAGGGGTTGCTGGCGGCTGACGCGGTGGCGGGGACGACGCTGCCGCTGCTGCTCTCCGTCTGGGGGAACGATTTCACGCTCTTCGCGCGGCGTCATCGCCTGGTCCGGTGGCGCACCCGGGCGGCATTGCGGCGGGCCGACGGCCTGCACGCAGACTGCCAGCGGGACATCGAGCTGGCGCGGGCCTTCGGCTGGCCGCCCGGCCGGCCCGCCATCGTTCTGCCGGGGGCGGGCGGGGTACAAAGAGAGTTGTTTCACCCGGGGCCCGCCGACCCCGCGCTGCGCGCCCGACTGGGCATTCCCGACGGGGCGCCCCTCTTCCTGAACCCGCGCGGCCTGCGCCTGTACGTCCGGAACGATACGTTCTTCCAGGCTATTCCCCGCGTGCTCTCCCGGCGGCCCGATGCCGTGTTCCTGGGGTTGGCGATGGCCGGCAACGCCATCGCTGAGGGGTGGGTCGACCGGCTCGGCATCGGGCCGTCCGTCCGGCTGCTGCCGCCCGTGCCGCGGGCCGAGATGGCGGCGTACTTCCGGCTGGCCACGGCGGTCGTCTCGCCCAGCGAGCATGACGGGACGCCGAATACCCTGCTCGAGGCGATGGCCTGCGGCACGTTGCCCATCCTCGGAGACATCGCATCGGTTCGGGAGTGGATCACCGATGACCATAACGGCCTGCTGTTCGATCCCGCCGACCCGGACGCCCTCGCCGAGGCGATCGGGCGGTCCCTCACCGATTGCGGCCTGCACCAGCGCGCCGCCCGCGCCAACGCCGTACTGATCCAGCAGCGGGCCGACCACGCCACGGTGATGCCGCGGGCCGAAGCGTTCTATTTCGAGGTGATCGCGGCCGCTCGCGGCCGGGGGCGGCCATGATCCGGCTGGCGGCGGCGCCTGCGCCGCGGCGCTTCTCGCCGCTGGGGGAGTGGGCTGCCCTCTCCAGCGATGGCCGCCTCGTGCTGGCCATTGCGCTGATCGTCCTCCTCGACCCCTATCTGCCGCAGTTCGGGCCGCTCGCCGGCCGGGTGCGCGCCGACAGCTTTCTGCTGCCGCTGGTGGCGCTCTGGATGCTGGTCCGGGACGCGATGTCGGGACGGCTCACGCTGATCCGGCCGCTGGCGCTGTACGTGGCGTTCATCGCCTGGCTGCTGGCGGTCACCGTGGCGACGCTGGGGTATCCGCCGAAGGGTTTCTCTCCCGCCCCGCTGGTGGCGATCGTGGCCGGCACGGAGAACTACCTGCGGCCGCTGTTCCTGCTCCTCATCGCGACCAAGTCGCGCACCACCCGCGAGGACCTGGTGGTGCTGACGCGCGTGATGGTGGTGCTGGCGATTCCCCTCTGCGCGATCGCGTTCCTCCAGCTCTACCCGCCGACGGCGAGCCAGACGAACGACATCATCTACCGGCTCTTCTCCAATGAGCGGCAGGGGGAGCGGACCGCGCAGCTGTTCGCAAACGTCATCGGCGGCGGTCGGGTCCAATCCATCTTCGGCCAACCCGGCACCTTCGGGCAGTTCTGCATCTTCATCGTGGGGTTGCATCTGGCGCAGTGGCTGGGACGGCTGCGGCTCATCTCGCGCGAGCTCTACCTGACGAGCTTCGCCCTGGCGTTGCTGGGCGGTGTCTTCTCGGGCTCCAAGGTGTTCTTCGGCGGGATCATCATGCTGGGCGTCTTCCTCCCCCTCATGACGCCACTCGTGCGGCGGGTCGCGACTCCCAAGTCCGTGCTCCTGCTGCTGCTCTTCGTGCTGGGGTTGGGCGTGGTGGGGAAGCTGATGCTCGAGGATCACGCGATCCGGCGGGTGACGAGCTCGTTCAGCGTCGCCAAGGCCTGGGAGACGTACTCCGCCGGCCGCTTCAACACGATCGAGCCGGGAGGGCGGTTCAAGCGGCTCGACCCGAAGGTCATCCGCTCCGGCGCGCTCGACGTCATCCGGGCCTACCCGGCGACCGGGCTGGGACTCAAGGTCGTCAATCGCACGGTGGATTCCTTCTGGATCGGCCTGCTGGCGATGACCGGGGTGGTGGGCACGATTCTCTACGGGGTGTTCCTGCTGGCGGTGCTCGCCCGGCTCTACGTCCGGTCGGGCCGGGGAGGCGATCCGGTGGCGGCGCCGCTGGCCCGCCAGCTGATCTTTCTGACGCTCATCTTCGCTGCCGCCGCACTCGGCTTTCACACGTTTATCCAGGACCGTGCCGGCGACATCTACTGGATCTTCGTCGGCGTGCTCTGCGCCCCGGTCGGCCGCGCCGCGCGGGTGCGGCTGCGGGCGCGCCGGGTTCCCGACCTGGCGGGGGCGGTCTAGATGTGCGGTCTGGCCGGCGTGTTCGGTCCGCGCGATCCGGTGGCCGCCCGCGCGCTCATCGCTACCGCCTGCGACCGGATGGCGCACCGGGGTCCCGACGACGAGGGGCTGTACGCGGCGCCCGACGGTCGGGCGATGCTCGGCTTCCGCCGGCTGTCGATCCTCGACTTGAGCCCGGCCGGCCATCAGCCGATGGCGAATGAGGACGGAACGGTGTGGCTCATCTTCAACGGCGAGATCTACAACCATGGCCCGCTGCGGGCGGAGCTCGAGCAGCGGGGTCATACGTTCCGCTCGCGGGCCGACAGCGAAGTGCTGCTCCATCTCTGGGAGGAGCGCGGTCCGGAGCTGGTGCATGCCTTGAATGGCATGTTCGCCTTTGCCATCTGGGACGAGCGGACGGGGACCGGCTTCGTGGCGCGCGATCACGTCGGCATCAAGCCGGTGTACTGCGCCCACGCGGATGGGGCCGTCTGGTTCGCCAGCGAGGCCAAGGCCCTGATCGACGTGCCGGGCGTCGGCTCGGGTGTCGATCGAGCGGCGCTGACGGCGTACCTCACCTTCCTCTGGGTTCCGGGCTCGCGCACGATGTGGAGCGACATCACCAAGCTCGAGCCCGGACACCGGTTGACCTGGCGGGACGGACGCGCGACGGTGGACAGATGGTGGGACTGGGACCAGACGCCGGGCCCGGACCGGACCGGCGCCGACTGGGCGGCGGAGCTGCGCCATGAGCTGGGGTCCGCGGTGGAGCGCCAGCTGCAGAGCGACGTGCCGCTGGGGGCGTTCCTGAGCGGCGGGCTCGACAGCTCGAGCGTGGTGGGCGCGATGCGCGCCCGCCGGCCGGACGATCGTATCCAGTGCTACACCATGCGGTCGAGCGCGATGGACGGCGAGGGGTTCGTCGACGACCTGCCCTACGCCCAGCGGGTCGCCGCCGCCCATCGGCTCGACCTCGACGCGTTCGACGCCGACGCCGATCTGCTGGCGATGTGGCCGCGGATGATCTGGCACACCGACGAGCCGCTGGCGGACCCGGCCGTGGGAAACACCTACATCATTTCCCGCCACGCGCGCGCGCAGGGGACGATCGTGCTGCTCTCCGGCCAGGGGGGCGATGAGCTGTTCCACGGCTATCGCAGCCACGTGGCGGTGCAGGGCGCCGATCGGCTGCGGTGGCTGCCGCCGGGCGCGGCGGGAGCGCTGGGTCGCTTCGGCGGCCGCGTGGCCGGGGCCGCCGGGGTGCGCTCGCGGCCGCTCTTGCGGCGCGCGCTCAAGGTGCTCCATGCGCTCGCCGCCGAGGGGCCCGATCGCGCCTTCGCGCTGGCCGAATGGAGCGGGGCAGGGGACCGCCAGGCCCTGCTGACGCCCGAGATGACCACCGCCGCGCGCGACGCGCAGGTCTTCGCGCCCTACCACGCCCTCTACCAGCAGTCGCGGGGCCCGACCGCGGTGGACCGCTGGAGCTACGTGCTGCTGAATACGTTTCTTCCCGCGCTCAACCTGACGTATGGCGACAAGGCGGGCATGGCGGCCTCGGTGGAGATTCGCGTCCCGCTGCTCGACCGCGGGGTGGTCGAGCTGGCGGGCCGGATCCCGGCCCGCTGGAAGATCCGTGGCCGCGAGACGAAGTGGGTCCTGGGCGAGGCGGCAGACCCCTGGCTGCCCGACGGAATCCGGCGGCGGCCGAAGACGGGGTTCGGCGCGCCGGTGCGCACCTGGCTGCGCGGTCCGCTGGCGGCGGAGGTGCGGGCGGTGCTCCTCAGCGAGCGGGCGCTGGCGCGTGGCTGGCTCCAGCCCGACGGCGTGCGCGCCCTGCTCGACGACCTGGCGGCCGACCGTCGCGACGTGGCCTATCTGGCATGGGCGCTCTACACCCTCGAGCACTGGGCGCGGATTTTTCAGGACGACGGCGGGCGCCGGCCGGCCGCGGCGTAGCGACCACTCCGATTCGGGGATACCTTTCCGCGCATCGCCGCCGACTCCATCCGCATCTCGAACCCGGGTTCGCTCTCCCGCCGACCATGAAACAGGTGCTGCATCATCTCGCCACCGGCGCCATCGCGCTGGCCGACGTCCCCGCGCCCCTGGTGGGCCCGCGTCAGGTGCTGATCGCGAATCAGGCATCCGTGATCTCGGCCGGAACCGAGCGCATGCTGGTCGCTTTCGGCCGCGCCAACTGGCTCGAGCGGGCGCGGCAGCAGCCCGATCGCGTGCGCCAGGTCCTCGACAAGGCCCGTACCGACGGGGTGGCCGCCACCGCCCGCGCGGTCCGGGCCCGGCTCGACGCCCCGCTGGCTCTCGGGTACAGCAGCGCCGGCATCGTGCTCGACGCCGGCCGCGAGGTCACCGGGATCGCCATCGGCGACCGGGTCGTCTCCAACGGGGCGCATGCGGAGCTGGTCGCCGTGTCCCAGACCCTCTGCGCCCGGATTCCCGATGGGGTCGCGTTCGACGCCGCCGCCTACACCGTCATCGCGGCCATCGGCTTGCAGGGCGTCCGCCTGGCCGCGCCCGAGCTGGGGGAGGCGGTGGTCGTCAGCGGGCTGGGCGTGATCGGCCTCTTGACGGTGCAGATCCTCGTCTCCGCCGGCTGTCGGGTGGCGGGCATCGACCCGCTGCCCGAACGGCTGGCGCTGGCCGCGCGGTTCGGCGCGACGCCGATTCCGCCCGGTGACGGCGATCCGGTGGAGCGGGTGCTGGAGTGGACCCGGGGCCGCGGCGCCGACGCGGTGCTGGTGGCGGCGGCCACCGAGAGCAGCGAGCCCGTGCGGCAGGCGGCGCGCATGAGCCGCAAGCGCGGCCGGGTGGTCCTGATCGGCGCCGCCGGGACGGCGCTCGAACGCACCGTCTTCTACGAGCGCGAGCTGTCGTTTCAGGTCTCCTGCTCGTATGGCCCCGGGCGCTATGATCCGCAGTACGAGGAGGCCGGCTACGACTATCCGCTGGGATACGTCCGGTGGACCGAGCAGCGGAACTTCGAGGCGATCGTCGAGCTGATGGCCGCGGGCCGGATCGACCCCGCGCCGCTCACCACCCATCGCTACCCGCAGGCCGCCGCGGAGGCGGCCTACGACGTG
This sequence comes from Gemmatimonadota bacterium, assembly GCA_046262555.1. Taxonomy (GTDB): domain Bacteria; phylum Gemmatimonadota; class Gemmatimonadetes; order JACCXV01; family JAHWKZ01; genus JBHENR01. The sequence continues at coordinate 10,365 of JBHENR010000088.1, forward strand.
ATCCTCGGCGCCGAGCCCAGCCTCGGCGTGGTGCTCGAGTACCCGCCGCCGGCGGCCGGAGCCGCGCTGCAGCGCCTCAGCGTCTCCGCCGCCGGGACCACCGAGCCGCGCCGGGAGGCCGCCGCCGGTTCACCCGGCGCCGCGGTCCTCGGCGCGGGGAACTTCGCCGGCCAGGTGCTGGTGCCGGCGATCGCCGCGGCCGGCGCCCGGCTGGTTGAAATCGTCTCGGCCCGGGGGACGAGCGCGGCGCACCTCGCCAGCCGCCACGGTTTCGCCCGCTGCGCGACCGATGTGACCGGGACGCTGGCGGCCAGCGATGTGGACGCGGTCTTCATCGCCACCCGCCACGACTCGCACGCCGCGCTCGCTGCCGCCGCCCTGGCGGCCGGGAAATCCGTCTACGTGGAGAAGCCGCTCGCCCTGTCGCTCGTTGAGCTCGAGACCGTGCGCGCCGCCTGGACGGCGGCCTCGGCGGGTTCCGGGGCGCAACTGATG
>JBHENR010000089.1:0-5028 GCA_046262555.1 Gemmatimonadota bacterium
CCCCGGCCGATCGAGGCGGTTCGCCCGTCCCCGCCCCCCCGACCCCATATCACCCCCGACCCATGACCTCGACCTCATGATCGCGTTTCAATTCCCGGGGCAGGGCAGCCAGATGGTCGGCATGGGGGCTGCACTGGCGGATTCCTACCGCGAGGCGCGCGACGTGTTCGACGAAGCCGACGACGTGCTGGGGTTCTCCCTCTCGACGCTCTGCTGGGAGGGGCCGCAGGAGAAGCTGACCGCGACCGAGAATGCGCAGCCGGCGCTGCTGACCCACTCGACGGCCGCCGCGCGGGTGCTGGCGGCCCGCGGCGTGATGCCGGAGCTAGCCGCCGGGCACAGTCTGGGGGAGTTCACCGCCCACGTGGCCGCGGGGAGCTTTACCCTCGCCGACGCGTTGCGTCTCGTCCGGGCTCGCGGTGAGGCGATGGCAACCGCCGGGCGGAGCCAGCCGGGGGCGATGGCGGCCGTTCTGGGTCTCGCCGACGATGAGGTCGCGGCTCTCTGCGCCGCGGTGCGGAAGCCCGACGAGGTGCTCGAGCCCGCCAATTACAACGCTCCCGGCCAGATCGTGATCTCGGGGTCAGTGGCCGCGGTCCACCGCGCGGTGGAACGGGCCCAGGCGCACGGCGCCCGCCGCGCCATCGCGCTGCTGGTATCGGGCGCGTTTCATTCCACGCTGATGGCCGCGGCGGCGACGGACCTGGCCGCGGCACTCGAGGCCACCGCGATTCTGCCGGCGCGGTTTCCCGTCGTCGCCAATGTCGACGCCCGGGCGGTGCAGGAGCCGGAAGCGATTCGCGGGCGGCTCCTGGCCCAGCTCACGGTGCCGGTCCGCTGGGTAGCGTGCGTCGAGGCGCTGCGCGATCTCGGGGCCCGGCGATTCGTCGAACCCGGTCCGGGAGCCGTATTGACGGGGCTGCTGCGCCGCATCGATCGTGGGCTGGAGGGGCGCGCGGTGGGGGGACCCGGCGAACTCGAGGTGGAGGTGGCGGCGTGACGGTGGACCCGGCTGGACGATACCTCACCGGACGGCGCGCCCTCGTCACGGGGGGCAATCGGGGCATCGGGCGGGCGATCGCCGAGGCGCTGGCGGACGCCGGCGCCGATGTCGCGGTGTTCGCGCGCGGCGCCGACGCCACCCGCACGACGGCCGAGGCGCTGGCCACGCGCGGGGTGCGCAGCCTGGCGCTGACCGGCGACGTGGCCAGCGGGGCGGACGTCGAGCGCGCCTGGGAGGAGTATCTCGCCGCCTTTGAACGGCTCGATATCCTCGTCAACAACGCCGGTATCACGCGGGACAACCTGCTGCTTCGCATGAAACCCGCCGACTGGGAAGCGGTGCTGCGCACCAACCTCGACGGCGCCTTTCACTGGTGCCGGCTGGTGGCGCGGGCGATGATCCGGCAGAAGAGCGGGCGGATCATCAACATCGCGTCGGTCGTGGGAATCAGCGGCAATGCCGGGCAGACGAACTATGCCGCGTCGAAGGCGGGGTTGATCGGCTTCTCCAAGTCGCTGGCCCTCGAGCTGGCCTCCCGCAATGTGACCGTCAACGTGATAGCCCCGGGGTTCATCGAAACGGACATGACCGACGCGATGGGGGCGGCGGTTCGCACCGAGTTTCTCGGACGGATCCCGCTGGGGCGGCTGGGGGCGCCACAGGACGTCGCCAACCTGGCGCTGTTCCTCGCTTCGCCGTACAGCGACTATATTACCGGACAGGTCATCTGCGTGGACGGCGGGCTCACGCGCTGAGCCCCCCGCCGCCGTCGAGTGGCGTTTTCTGGCTGGAGAGTCAACCCGCAGGGAGGTCGATATGTCGGTCGAAACGCGCGTGAAGGAAATCATCGTCGAGAATCTGGGCGTTGACGCGGAGAAGGTGACCACCGATGCGTCGTTCGTCGAAGACCTGGGTGCCGATTCTCTCGATACCGTCGAGCTCGTGATGGCGTTCGAGGAAGAGTTCGACATCGAGATCCCTGATGAGGACGCCGAGAAGCTGACCACCGTCGGCGAGGCGATGTCCTATCTGAAGAACAAGACCGAGGAGTAACGCCGGATGGGGCGGCGCGTCGTCGTCACCGGCATGGGACTTCTCACCGCGCTGGGAAATGATCTCGATACTTCCTGGCGCAATCTGCTCCAGGGCATGAACGGCGTGCGGCGGATCACCCGCTTCGATCCCACCGACTTCGCGACCCAGATCGCCGCTGAGGTCCAGAACTTCAATCCCGACGATTACATGGACCGCAAGGAGGCCCGCCGGCAGGACCTCTTCACCCAGTTCGCCGTGGCCGCATCGGTCATGGCCGGGGCCGACAGCGGACTCGACTTTGCGGCGGTCGACGGCGACCGCGTCGGCGTCATTATCGGATCGGGGATCGGCGGCATCGGCACGCACGAGGTGCAGAACGCCCGCTACCTCGAGGGCGGGCCGTCCCGGATCAGCCCGTTCTACATCCCGATGATGATTCCGGACATCGCCAGCGGCATCGTGTCGATGCGGTTCGGCGCCAAAGGCCCCAACTACTGCACCGTTTCGGCCTGCGCCTCGAGCGCTCATGCCATCGGAGATGCCTTCCGGCTCATCAAGCACGGCGATGCCGAGGTCATGTTCGCGGGGGGAACGGAAGCCGCCGTGACGCCGATGTCGGTGGGCGGCTTCGCCTCGATGAAGGCGATGTCCACGCGCAACGACGAGCCCGAGCGCGCGAGCCGCCCGTTCGACGCCCAGCGAGACGGGTTCGTGCTGGGCGAGGGCGCGGGGATCGCGGTCCTCGAGGAACTGGAGCATGCCCGGGCGCGCGGGGCACGCATCTATGCCGAGGTCGTCGGCGTCGGCATGACCGGCGACGCGCACCATATCACGGCGCCCGCCCCGCAGGGCGAGGGCGCGGCCCGCGCCATGAAGCGCGCGATCGGCGAGTCCGGGCTGGCGCCGGAGGATTTCGATTACATCAACGCCCACGGCACTTCGACGCCGCTGAACGACCGCTACGAAACCCAGGCCATCAAGACGGTGTTCGGGGCGCATGCGTCGCGGCTGATGGTGGCGTCGACGAAGTCCATGACCGGCCACCTGCTCGGCGGCGCCGGCGGCACCGAGTTCGTCATCGTCTCGATGGTGCTGGCCGAGGGGAAGGTCCCGCCGACGATCAACTACGAGCATCCCGATCCGGACTGCGACCTCGACTGCGTGCCGAACGTCATGCGCGAGGCGCCGGTCCGGGCGGCGCTCACCAGCTCCTTCGGCTTCGGCGGCCACAACGCGGTGCTCGCGGTCAAGCGGTTCGACGACCGGATGGAGGCGGCGTGATCCGGCGCGTACTGCAGCGGCTGGGGGCGGGGCTGGGGCTGGGACGACTGGGGGGCGCCCCGGCGGGGGTCGCCCGCGAGCAGCGGCTCGAGAACCTGGAGCGCATGCTCGGGCACCGATTCCACATCGACGGCATGCTACAGCGGGCGACGACCCACCCCTCCTATCTGATGCAGTCCGAAGGTCGCGGACAGTCGTACGAGCGGCTCGAGTTCCTCGGCGACTCGGTGCTCAATCTCATCGTCAGCCAGTGGCTCTTTCAGCGCCACCCGGAGGCGCAGGAGGGGGCGCTGTCGCAACTCCGCGCGCACATCATCTCGCGCCGGTTCCTGGCGGGGGCGTCAGAGCAGATCGGCCTGCCGGACTGCATCCTCACGGGGGATGACCACAATCTGCTGGCCGGGGGGGGACGCCAGAAGATCGCGGCCGACGCCCTCGAAGGGGTGATCGGCGCGCTCTATCTCGACGGCGGCTTCGCCACCGCCCAGGGGTTCATCGAGCGCCACATCCTGTCGCTCGACATCGAGCACGAGGAGGGGTTCCACACCGCCAAGAACCGGCTGCAAGAGACGATTCACGAGCTCGGCCGCGGCCAGATCACCTACCGGACGACCCGCGCCAGTTCGGCGCCGGACCGGAGCCGCGCCGATATCAATTTCCGCTGCCAGGTCTGGCTCGAAGGGGAGCCGCTCGGGTCGGGCTGGGGGCGCACCAAGAAGGAAGCCGAAAAGGAAGCGGCGATCGATGCCCTGGACCGGCTGTCCACTCGGGAAGCGCGCGCCGGGCGCCGGTAACGCCGGCGATGGGCGACACGCCCCGTCCCGAGGTCCTCTCCCGCCCCGAGGTCCTGCCGCGGGTGCAGACGGGGGTCTACGACGAGGCGTTCAGCGAGACGGCCTTCATCGGCGGCGGCAAGGTCTACCGCACCGCCCGCGAGCGGCTGGGCACGATCAGCGACGTGCTCGTGATCGAGACGCCCTGGGGCTGTTCGACGCCGATTCTGTTCATGCGGCACGGCGAGCGGCGGTTCTACCTCCTGCCTCGTCACGGGGAGCGCGAGTACCGGGTCACCGCCTCGTTCATCAACTACCGCGCCAACGTCTGGGCGCTCAAGGAGCTGGGGGTGCGCCGGATCATCGCCTGGAGCGGCCCCGGCGCCCTCTCCACGCAACACCGGATCGGAGCCTTCGTGCTGCCGAATGACCTGCTCGACCTCACCCGCCGCCGGCCGACGACGTTCTTCGAGAATCGAGGCATCGGCCTGCTGCGGCAGCGCACCGTCTTCTGTCAGACGCTCGAGGGCGTGCTGGCTCAGGTGCTGACCGAGATGGCGCTCAAGCCGGCGCGCGGGGCGACTTACGCCGTCTGCGAGGGGCCCCGGCTCGAGACGGCGGCCGAGGTCCGGATGCTGCAGCACCTGGGAGCCGACCTGGTCGGCCAGACGCTCGCCCCCGAGGCGTTTCTCGCCCGGGAGCTGGAGATGTGCTACCACCCGATCGCCTATGTCACCGCCTACGCCGAGGGGGTCGCCGACGTCCCGGCGGAGGAGCGCACCGCGCGGGTGGACGAAGCGCTCGAGCTGCTGCCAGAGATCAGCTGGAACCTGCTGGAGCTCCTGCCGACCGCGGCCTGGGCCTGTTCGTGTCAGGACGCGATGCTGCGCTACAAGCAGCGCGGCCAGATCGGCGACGATTTTCACGAGTGGATCA
>JBHENR010000090.1:0-2675 GCA_046262555.1 Gemmatimonadota bacterium
TACCGACGTCCAGGCGCTGATGCACTCCGAAGCGCACCGCAAGCTCCAGATCGGCAAAACGCTGACGCGGGGCCTGGGCTCGGGATCGAAGCCCGAGATCGGCCGCGAGGCGATCCTCGAGAATCAGGACGAGATCATCGAGGCGCTGCAGGGCGCCGACATGGTGTTCGTGACCGCCGGGATGGGCGGCGGCACCGGGACCGGAGCGGCGCCGGTGGTGGCCGAGCTGGCGCGCTCGATGGGGGCGCTCACGGTGGGCATCGTGTCCAAGCCGTTCGGCTTCGAGGGGAAGCGGCGGATGCAGTCGGCGGAGGAGGGGATCGCGACGCTCAAGCAGGTGGTGGATACGCTGATCGTGGTGCCCAATGACCGGCTCCGAGCCGTAGTGGACAAGGGCACGACCATGCAGGAGGCGTTCCGGGTGGCCGACTCGGTGCTGCTGAATGCGACCCGCGGGATCTCGGACCTGATTACCGTCACCGGTCTGGTCAACGTAGATTTCGCGGACGTCAAGACGATCATGACCGAGATGGGGCAGGCCCTGATGGGGACCGGCTACGGCTCCGGCGAGCACCGCGCGACCGAAAGCGCCCAGGAGGCGATCTCCAGCCCGCTCCTGGAGGACATGACGATCAACGGGGCGAGCGGGGTGCTGATCAACATCACGGGGGGACCGGATCTGTCGCTCCACGAGGTCAGCGAGGTGTCGTCCATCATCCACGACGCCGCCGGCGAGGACGCCAACATCATCTTCGGCACCGTGCTCGATCCCGACATGAAGGGCGAGATCCGGGTCACCGTGATCGCCACCGGGATCGGCGGGCGGGGCGGCTTCCGGCCGCGGATCGAGGCCGCGCGGACGGCCCGCTCCGACAGCCCGCTGCGGGCGGTGCCGGACGAGCCGGCCTTTGCCGAAGTCGGGGCCCGCGCGCCGTCCCGGGAGGAGCAGGCCGGCCGCCCGGCGGAAGAACCGGAGGAGGAGCGGGCCGAAGGGCTCGACGACCTGCTTTCGATTCTCGACCTCACCCGCGGCGCCGATAAGAGCAACCTCGACGTTCCCGCCTTCATGCGGCGGCAGATGAATTGACCGAAAGCCGACCGCGCCTCCCATTTCTGCTCGCCCTGCTGGCGGCGGGAGCGGCCTGGTGGCTGGCGGGCGAGCCCAGGGGGCCGGCCCCGGCTCTGGCCGCCGCCGCGGCGCCAGTGCGAGCGGACGTCACCGACTCGCTGCGCGCCGGCCAGACGCTGGGGGGTCTCTGGGAGGCGCACGACCTGGCGGGCGCGGACCTCGCCGCGGTGGACAAGGCGGGGGCGGCGCTGGTCAACTGGCGGAGCCTGCGCGCGGGCGCGGTGTATACGCTACAGTTTGCGCCAGATGGGGCGCTCCGGGGGTTCGACCTGGTGCTGGACCGCGACCGGCGGCTCACGCTGTGGCGGCAGGGCACGGCGTTCCGGGGCCAGCTGGTGGAAACGCGCTTCACGCGGCGGGGCCGGGCGGTATCGGTCTGCGTCGAGGGCTCGCCGTGGGCGACGCTCGAAGCCGCGGGCGAGGATCCGTCCCTGGTGGTGGGGATGGCGGAGGTGTTCGCCGCGCAGGTGGATTTTCATAACGACATCCACGCCGGCGACTGCTTCGCGTTTGCGTTCACCGTGGACGAGCGGCCGGACGGCTCCTACCGGCTGGTTCAGTTGGACGCGGTGCGGCTCGCCGTCGGGGACACGTTGCGCGAGGCATACCGCTTCGCCGTGGATGGAGGCCCGCCCGACTGGTACGACGAAACGGGTACGTCGCTCAAGCGGCGGTTCCTTCGGTCACCGCTTAAGTTTACCCGCATCTCTTCGGGATTCGGGATGCGGATGCATCCGGTGCTGCGGCGGGCGCGGCGGCATGACGGGGTGGACTACGTCGCCCCGGCGGGCACGCCAGTCCAGGCGTCGGGCGACGGGGTGGTGCAGCAGGCTGGTCGCAACGGGGGCCACGGCCTGTATATCAAGCTCCAGCACGGCCGGGACTACGCGACCTCGTATTCCCATCTGTCACGGATCGCCCCGCGGGTTCACCCGGGGGCTCAGGTGGCGCAGGGCGAGGTCATCGGATACGTCGGCTCGACCGGTCTCTCGACCGGCGCGCATCTCGATTATCGCTTCATGAAGGATGGACGCTATGTGGATCCGCTCTCGACCGACCTGCCGACCGCCATCCCCCTCGAGGGACCGACGCTGGCGGCGTTTGCCGCCGCGCGCGACGCGGTCCGGCAGCGATTCGACGTGGCCGGCGGCCGGCTGGAAACGCCCGGTGGCATGGTGCCGAGCGGCTCCTAGCCACCTGCTCGTCCTGCTGGCGCTCGCCGGCTGTGGCGGCGACGGTCCCAGCGGGCCGGGTGCCGACACGACCCCGCCGACCGCCCCGGTGCGGGCGCTGCTCGAGGCCGGCATTCCGTCGATCTCCGGCGGCACCTCCTCCGTCATCGGCCGCGCCGGCGCGGTGGAGCGGAGCGCGTTCATCCGGATCACCAACGTCGACGCCACCCGCCGCTCCGGCGGGTCCGCCATCCGCGCCACCACGACCGCCTCCAGCGACGGCGGCTTCGTGACCGTGATCCCGGCCCGGCTGGGCGACGAGCTGGTGGTCGTCGCGTTTGACCTCGCCGGCAACGAGAGCGCGCCCACCAGCC
>JBHENR010000091.1:0-7420 GCA_046262555.1 Gemmatimonadota bacterium
ACCCTCATGAGGACCTGGCTCCTTCCGCTGATCATCGGCTGCGTTCTCGCCGCCCCGTTGCAGGCGCAGTCGCGCCCGGGCGCGGGCGACGAGCCCCCGCTCGGGCTCTGGGCGACACCGGTGCCTCCGCTGGTGGCGGAGCTGCGGCAGGGGATCGATGCCTACTACCGGTTCGACTACGACGGTGCGATCCGCCGCTTCGACCGGCTGGTTACCGCCCGGCCGGATCACCCGGCGGGCTATTTCCTCCGCGCGGAGGCGTACTGGTGGCTGTTTCTGAACGACCGCCGCAATGCGGGGGCGCGGCAGGGACTGCAGACCAATCTGACGGCCGCCATCGCGCGCGGGGAAGCGCGACTCGCCGCCCACCCCGACGATGTCGAGGCGCTGTTCATTCTCGGCAGCGCCCATGGTCGCAAGGGCATGCTGGCGGGGACCGCCAAGGACGCCTGGCAGGCGGCCCGCAGCGCCCAGCGCGCCAAGGGGTACCTGACGCGCGTCCGGGCGCTCGCTCCGGAAATCGCGGACGCGGCCGCCGCCGAGGGACTGTACCAGTACTACGTCGGGACGTTTGGCTCGGTGGCGCGGACCGCCTCGCGGGTGCTGTTCGGGCTGCGGGGGGACAAGGCGGCGGGATTGGCCGCGCTGGACGCGGCCCGCCGCCGGGGGGCCTACACCCGCACCGAGGCGGCCTTCTTCCAGGCGCTCTTCTACCTGCAATTCGAGCAGCGGCCGGCCGACGCCCAGCCCATCCTCGACGGCCTGCGCTCCCGCTACCCCGAGAACCTCTACTTCGCCACCATGGCGGCGTATGCCCGCCAGCGCCAGCGCCAGTACGCGGCCGCGCGCCCGCTGTACGAGAGCACGCTGGCGCGACTCGCCGCCACCCGCGTCTACGGACGGGAGGGCGAGACGCTGACCCGGTTCTTCTACGGCCAGACCCTGTTAGGCCTGGGCGAGCTGGCGGGGGCGGAGGCCCAATTCACTCGCGTCGCCCAGATCCGCGCGACGGAGTCCGACGCCTATCCCCACACCTCACTCTTTCTCGGACGGATCGCCGATCTACGGGGCCATCGCACGCTCGCCATCTCCCACTACCGGCGCGTGCTGACGTTTCGCGATGTCGCGGATTCCCACGACCTCGCCCGCCGGCTCATTGACCGCCCCTTCACCCCCGCCGCCCTCCCCGCCCTCATCTCCGCCCCACTCCGCTAGGGCCTACTCGATCGTCCAGGTCGTATACGTCTGGCCATCCGGAAAGGTGACCTGCGCCGTCGGCGAATGGGACCCCGCCTCATCGCGCGCGATGACGGTCACCGTCGCTCCCGGCGGCGCCGGGACGACGAACGTCTGCTGGCCGCTCGCCGCGACGGCCCCCAGCTCGACCACGCTGCCCTCGAAGTCCGACGACACCGTCATCGCGTGGGGCATGGGATTGGTCACGACGAGCTCGTAGGTGTCGGTGGGGACGGCCATCGGCTCGGCCGTCCCGGCCTCGATGCCGGTGGTGGCGCCATCCTCAGCGCGAACCGTGTCGGCGGGGGAGATGTCACCGTCATCCTCGCCCTTGCTGCAGGCGACGGTCAGAGACAGGGCGATCGCGCAGGCGATCAGGCGGATCGGGGTGCGCATGGGGGGCCTCCAGGCGTAAGATGAAAGAACGGACTGCACGGAGTGGCGCGGGAAAGATGGCACCCGCGACGAGAAGCAACCAGGGATCATCAGGAGTGCCCGATGGAGGAAATCGCCCCCGGCGTTTCGACCTGGCGGCAGTACGCCGAGCGGCTGGGCTATGACCTCAATGGATTCGCCTGGGCGGTGGAGGGGGACGTTGTCGCGGTGGACCCGCCCGAGCCGACGGCCGACGCGGCGGCCTGGTTCGAGCGGAACCCCCCGACCCTGATCGTCGTGACGAACCACACGCATTGGCGCTCGACTGCCGCGGTGCGGGCGCTCTCGGGGGCCCGGGTGGCGCTGAGCGCGATCGACGCCGCCGCGGTGCCGGGGCTCGTCGACCGCGTGCTGCGGCCGGGGGAGATCCTGCCCGGCGGCTGGCGGGTGCTCGACATGGCCGGCAAGACGGCCGGCGAGCTCGGCCTCTACCGCGCCGGAGCTCCCGGCACGCTGCTGCTGGGCGACAGCCTGATCGGCGATCCCCCCGGCGCCCTGAGGCTCCTGCCCAGCGCCAAGCTCGACGACCGTGACCGCCTGCTGGTCTCGCTGCAGCAGCTGCGCGATCTCTCCTATGAGGTGCTCCTGCTCGGCGATGGCGCGCCGCTCCTTGCCGGCGCGGACGGCCTCGTCCGGACATTCCTCGACCTGCTGGCGGACTGAGCGTCCCGTGTCCCGGCGTTCCGATTTCCTGTTCATCATCGACCCGCTGGAAGTCCTGATCCTCGAAACGGAAACGTCACTATTGCTGATGAGCGAGGCCTCCCGGCGGGGCCGCGGAGTGGCGGTCGCGTACCTGCGCGATCTCTACCTCCGCGATCGGGAACCACGCGTCCGGGCCCGGCCGATTGCGGTGGATGAAACCACCCGGCCCTTCTACCGGCTCGATGCCGCCGAGGACCGCGCGATCGATTCCTTCGCGCTCGTCCTCATGCGCAAGGATCCGCCGGTGGATACCGCCTACTACAATGCGCTGGCGATCCTCGAGCCGGCGCGCGAGCGCGTGCCGGTGCTCAATGACCCGGTGGGTCTGCGGCGCTCGAACGAGAAGCTCCTCCCGCTGGAGATTCCCGGCGCCGCGGTGCCGTCGGTGGTGACCGCCGACCCCGATATCATCGCCGCTTTCGTTCGCGAGCACGAGGAGGTGGTCATCAAGCCGCTCAACGAATTCAGCGGGCACGGCATCACCCGGCTGTCGATCCGGGGCACGGCGCTGGATGCCGGCGCGATCGGCGCCCTCGCCGCCCACCAGGGCCAGCACGTGCTCGTCCAGCGATTCCTGCCGTCGGTCGACGGGGGCGACAAGCGCGTCTTCGTTGTCGGCGGCGTGCCGTTGGGGTGGGTCAACCGGCTGCCGCGGCCGGGCTCGTTCCGTGCGAACATCCACCAGGGCGCGTCGGTGGAAGCGACCGAGCTGACCGACAGCGAGCGCGAGCTGATCGCGGCCGCGCGGCCGCTCCTCGCGGCGCGGGGGCTGGAGCTGGCCGGTTTCGATTTCATCGGAGGCTTCCTGACCGAGATCAACGTCACCAGCCCCTCGGCCATGCGGCAGATTAATCGCATGATGGGGATCCGGCTGGAGGAGCAGGTGGTGGACTATCTCGAGGCGCGTGCCGAGGAAGGCGTCCGGCACCCCCTGCCCGCGTAGCGGCCCCACAGCACAACGCGCCCGGCGGGAGCCGGGCGCGCTGGAAATCGCCGGGACGGGAACGCCGGGCTAGAAGATCAGCGAGACCCCGCCCGAGAACTCGAAGTTCTGATCCGTCTCGTCCTCACCCTCGGCATCGTCACCGAAGACGATGTTGTCGCGGACGTCGCCGCGAATAGCCCACCGCGGGGCGGTCGCGGAATTCATCCACTTCAGTCCACCGCCCACCGGGATCATCAGATTGGTCTCGTTCTCGATGTCGTCAAACCCCGGGACGTCGCTGACCGAGATCGTCTGCGCGCCGGCGCCCGCATTGACGAAAAAACGCGCCTGGCTGGTGGCGGGGAAGGTGTAGCTGATCTCGCCGCTGTAGAGATAGATGTTGATGTTCAGGTCCTCGTCCTCGAAGCCCGAGGGCAGCTCGACCTGGTCGGCCATGACCCAGTCGAAATTGGCGCCGAAGCCCCAGCCGCTGGGGTAGCTGAGGCCGAATCGCGCGCCCAGCATGACGTCGGTGTCGGTGTTCTCGCTGTCATTATCGCTATCCAACCCCAGGTCGTACTTCAACGCGCCCACGTGCACATTGAACTCGTACGGGTTGCGCTGGGCCTGCGCCTGGGATGTCCAGCCGATCGCGAAAGCAAAGGCGAGCATGAGGCCTACGGTCCATCTGCGCATGAGCGTCCACCTGTCGTCAGAGGTAAGGGGTCCCGGTCCGTCGTCAGAGCGTACCCGGCGCGCGCGCCGGGGGTTCCCGAAACACGAAGCGCCCGGCCGGAGCCGGGCGCTTCTGAATACGGAAAGCGTTGTGCGCCCAGCGTTTAGCGGTTGACCTAGTTGCCCCCGAAGAGAAACGAGAGGCCGCCGGAGAGCTCGAAGTTGTTGGTGGCTTCGCTGCCGGTGGAATCCTCTTCGTCCGCGTCGAACGTCTCGCGGAAGATGATGTTGTCGCGGACGTCGGCGCGCAGCGCCCAGCTCGGGTCATTGGTGCGGTTGAACCACTTCAGGCCGCCACCCACCGGGACCATCAGGTCGGTGGAGCTGTCCTCGACGCCTTCGGGCGCATCCGACAGCTTGGTCGTCGCGGCACCGATACCGGCGCCGACGAAGAAGTGGGCCTGGCTCTGGGACGGGAACGTGTATTCGATGCCGGCACCGTAGAGCCAGGTGCTGGTGTCGATGTCTTCGCCGTCAACCGCGAGGGAAAGCCCTTCCGTATCATCATCCACGTCCGCGTCGCTCAGGACGTAATCGAAGCTGGCGCCGAAGCCCCAGCCGCTGGGCGCATTCCATACCGCGCGGGTGCCGAACAGGACATCCGTGTCGTTGTCGCTCTCACCACCGGCGTCCACCATGATGGCGCCAGCATGGAAGTTGAGCTCGAATGGGCGCGTGCCGTAGTGCTCTTCCTGCGCCTGGACCTGACCGGACCAGCCGAAGACCAGCAGGACACCCAGAGCCAGTGCAAACAGATTGCTCTTCATCTCGGAATCACCTTTCGTTTCAGTTGGATCGTGCGACTACACATGTGGTGCAAGGAGTGCTGTACGGCACAAGATACCCCCCGGAGGACCTTCCGGGCCACGGCCCCCGGAATAACGGAGCTCGGCTACATGTCCCCGCCGCCGCCTCCCAGCTGGAACGCGACGCCGCCCGACACCTCGATGTGATTCAGCATCTTGTCGTCGAGCGGACAAGCCGAGAAGTCTTCCTCTGTTTCGGACGCCTTACAGAAGTCCATGTGGTCCTTGATGTCGGCGCGAAGCGACAGGCGATCGTTCAGCCACCACATGACGCCGCCGCCGATGTTGGCGAGCAGGTCGGTCGACGACGTCTCCGCGTCCTCCTCGAAATCGGCTTCCTCGCCGGAGACGTTGATGCCGCCCGCACCCACCGAGAGGAAGAACTTGGCCGCGCTGGAACTCGGAAAGGTGTAGTTGAGCGCGCCATAGAACAGCTGAGCGGTGACGTCGACGTCGAAGGACGAGTCTTCGTCTACTGACAGGGAAAGGGGGGAATAGCCATAACCCGCTTCGAATCCCCAGTTCGCCGCCGACATGTAACCGAGCCGCGCCCCGACGAGCATCGCCGGGTCGATGGAGACCGTAAAGCCTTCCTCGTCCCCGAAATCCTGCAGCCCCCCCTCGTCGGCGATGAACACGCCGGCGTAGGGGTTGACCGACCAGGCGCCTTGGCCGTGCGCGGGGCTCAGCGCGGCGAGGGAGAGGGTGATCGTCGCGGCCATCAGACCGAATTTCCGCATGACTCATCCTCGGCGTTAAGGGTTCACTCGGCGTGACGATAGGCCCCATTCTACTCCAGATCGCGTCGGCCGTGCAATGGCCTGTCCCGGTCGCCGCGCCCGAGACTGGTATTGCCCCCCCCGGGGGGAGCGGCCAGATTCCCCGCATGCTGATTCATCGCTCGCGGCAGGGGGTTCTTGTGCTGGTCGCCGGTGTGGCCCTGGGGGCCATGGCGCCCGCGGCCACCGCCCAGGACCGGATCGAGCCGGCGGCGACGATCCGTGTAGTGGAGGTTCTCGACCCGCAGACCGGCAGGATGGCCCGCGAGGTGATCGGATCACTGAGCCCGGCTGAGGTGCTCCGACTGCAGGTCGAGCTGGCGGGGGCGGGATTCGATCCCGGCGTCCGGACGGGTGCCCTGGACCGGGCCACCCGCGATGCGCTGGCGACGCTCCAGGCGGCCCGGGGGCTGGAGATCTGCGGTTGCCCGACCTACGAGACGGTCATCGCCCTGGGCGTGCTGCCACAGGTGGTGGAAGCCTCGGCCGACCCGTCGACCCACGCCGCCGATGGACGCTACGGCCGCGCCGCCAGCCAGCTGATCTACGTTGCCTATCCGGTTAACGTGTATACGATTGGGCACTCTGCCACTGGGTCGTTTCGCCGGTCTCGATCGGAAGCTGGCGTCGGCGTAATCGTCGGCCATCAGCCGGCTCGCGGCGCCGGTGCGCTCGATCGTCGCTCGCCGCCGCCCCGTCCCCAGGGGAGCGGGAGCTACCGTATCGCGCCCCGCCGGCCGGGTGGCCAGATCACCTCTGGCCAGCGCCCCGCGCCCCCGGCTCCGCGTCCGGCACCGTCCCAGCGCGCGGCGCGGCCCAACCGCTTCTAGCGCGGGGCTCCTCCCGCCTGCCCTCAACACGCCGGGCCGCCAGCGTTGCGATGGCGGCCCGGATTGACATGACCTCTCGAGCGGTGTGCGGAGCCTTATCCGGTGGTGCCCCGCACGGCGCGCTCCGGCTGGTAGAGCTGGTACGAATTGCCGGTGGAACAGAAGGGAAGCAGCGCCTCCCGGTACGGACGCCTCGCGTCCGACCGCACGTACACCGGGACGCCATCGTAATCGGTCAGCACGAAGAGGTCGTCCATGGAGACCGACTGCGGGCCCCCGAACTTGACCCAGTTCCGGCCTTCGAACGAGATCGTGTCGTCGCCGCGGAACCAGGAGCGGCCGTCCACGCAGGCCGCCGCGTCGGGCTTGTCCTCGACCACCGGACACCCGTCGCTGTCCACCATCGTTCCGGCAGGCGTATTCGGACACCGGTCGCGATCGTCGGTCACGCCGTTGCTGTCGGAGTCGAGCGGGCAGCCGCTGCCATCGACGCGCGTCCCGGCGGGCGTATTGGGACACAGGTCGCGGTCGTCCGCCACGCCATCCCCGTCGGAATCGTACGGGCAGCCGTCGTCGTTCACCGCCACGCCGGCCCGGGTGTCGGGGCAGGCATCCCGGTCATCGTCCACGCCGTCGCCGTCGAAGTCGCTCGATCCGCCGCCGCCGAAGAAGAATGACAGCCCGGCCGTGAGCTCGAAGTTGTTGGTCGGCTCCTTGTCGGTGTCCTCCTCTTCGGTGTCGAACTGATCCACGAAGATGATGTTGTCCCGAGCGTCGATCCGGAGGGCCCAGCTCGGATCCACCTCGCGGTTGAGGAAGCGCAGCCCGCCGCCCACCGGCACGAGCAGCTCGGTCGAGCTCTCGCGGGTGAAATCGTCGTCGGCCCCCGGCAAATCGTCGATCTGCGTGGTGGCGCCGCCCACCCCGGCATTGACGAAGAACTGGGTCCGTCCCATCGACGGGAAGGTG
>JBHENR010000092.1:0-2616 GCA_046262555.1 Gemmatimonadota bacterium
GTCGCGGGCCCAGGCGGCGGCGAATCGGGCGTCCGACACCAGCTCCCGGGCCGCTAGATCGGTGATGACGGCGCGCACGAGGTCGGGCCCGCCGGCGGGCTCCGCCGGTGCGCCGGCCCGCGCGCGGAGCTTGGTCTCGAGCTCGCGCACGCTGTGCTCGCGACGGGCCAGCAGCCGCAGCGCCCGCGCCTCCAGCGCGGCGTACTGCTCCCGGTCCAGCGGCTCGCCGGCTCGTTGCATCAGAGCTGCCCCGCGCGGCTGTCCCAGCCCGCCACCGCCGCCTGAAACGCCGGATCGTCGTAGCGGGCCGGGTGAAACGCGGCGGCGTAGTCGGGCAGGTCCGCGCCCGTGAGGTGAGCGGAGAGCAGCTCGGCGGCGGCCTGCGACGCCATCACGCCGTACCCCGACAGCGCGCCGATAACCCAGGCGCCGGCCACCGGCAGCGGCCCGATCAGCGGCCGGTTCTCCGGCGTCTTGCAGTAGTAGCCGCCGTCCACGGGAGCGTCGCAGGGGCGGTCGAAGTAGGCGGCGAGCCCCGGCACCATGCGCGCGAGACCGCGCAGCAGAATGTCCGCGTCGCCCGGATCGAAGCGGGGCTCTGCGGGGAGCGTGTCCGGCCCTTCCGCGCCGTCCCCGTCGCGCCAGGTCCAGATCACCAGCAGCCGCGGATCGTCGGCGCCCCCCCGGGGACGGAAGTGGACCCCGGCCGGCAGGGGACCGAGACCGGGCAGCGTCACCGGATCGTTCCAGATCATGAGCGGCGCCTCCCGGGGAATAATGCCGAGCGCGTCGCGGAGACTCATCTTGCCGTGGAGCTCGTTGACGACGGGCAGATCGAGTCCCAGCAGGGCGCCCGCGGCGCCCAGCTGCGGTCCGGCGGCGAGAACCAGCGTGTCGGCCGCACGTTCCCCGCCGGCAGCGAGCCGGACCGCCCGGATCCGGCCGCCGGCCGTGTCCACCGACACGATCCGGTCCCGCACCAGGCGCGTGCCCCGGGCGCGGGCGGCGTCGAGCAGCCAGTCGCCCAGCCGGCGCGCGTCCAGCCACCCCGCCCGCCGCACGTGCAGCATGGCGACGACATCCGGGGCGAGGAACGGAAACTGGCGGCGGATCGCCGCCGGGTCATCCACGAGATCCGCTCCGGTGGCCGCCGGATCGAACCCCTGCGGCGCGGATGGCGCGTAGGGCGCCGGGCCGGGATGGTGCCGCAGCGGACCGGCCCCTAGCGCCGAGACCGCCGCGGCGTCCGCCGCCATCGCGGCGGCGGTGTCCCGATCGGCGGTGAGGAACACATAGCCCCGCCGGGTCAATGCGAAGGCGTCGCCGCTGGCGGCCGCCAGCCGCTCGAGCCAGTCGATGCTGCGGTTCATGAACCGCACCATCGTGTCGTCCGGCCCCGGCCACCAGTTCCGGTACGCCGCGGTGCCCTTGTCGCTGGTCAGGGTGAGCGGCGCGCGATCGTCCACCAGCACGATGTCGCGAACCCCCCGCTCGACCGCCAGGTGGTAGGCCGCCGAGACGCCCGCGATGCCCGCCCCGCAGATGACGACCCGGCCCGGCGCGCCGGTCACGCCTCGAGCACGCCCCTCCGGGTCATCGCGCCGTCACCTCCCTGACCAGCCGATCCCAGAAGTCGAGCGCCTGATCGAAGCGGGCGCTGGCGATCCGCTCGTCCCTGCCATGGGCGCGACTATCTTCGGGATCCCCGAAGATGGCGCTCACGCCGTAGGTGGGAATGCCGGCGTTGCGGACATACAGCCCGTCGGTCGCGCCGGTGGACATCGTCGGCACGACGGGCACGCCGGGAAACATCTCTCCCGCCACGCGCTCGATCGCGCCCAGGATCTCCGGCGTGAGCGGAGACGGCGGGCTGAGCGTCGGCTCACGAATCCGGCTGACCCTGATCCGTTCATCGGCGAGAACATCGGTCAACACGCGCTCGACCGCATCCGGCGACTCCCCCGGCAGGATCCGGCAGTTGACCGTCGCGCCGGCCATCTGCGGCAGGGCGTTGTCGGCATGGCCGGCGTCGAGCCGCGTCGCCACGCAGGTCGTCCGCAGCATGGCGTTGAAGAAGGGCGAAGCGGAGAGCCGCTCGACCGCGGCGGGATCAGGCGTCGCGGCCGCCACGGCCCGCAAGTCGGCAGCCAGGGCGCCCGTCTCGGCCCCGGCCGCGCGGATGAAATAGGCGCGCGTCACCTCGTTCAGTCCCACGGGGAAGCGGTGCGCCGCCAGCCGCGACAGCCCCGCGGCCAGGTGATAGATCGCGTTGTCCGGCGACGGCCGCGAACTGTGGCCGCCGGGACTCTGCACCTCGAGCCGGAAGCTGAGGTACACCTTCTCGCTCGCCTGCACCTCGAAGGTCGCCTTGCGCCCGTCGCGCAGGGTGCCGCCCCCGGCATCGGTGTTGAGCGCGAACGCCGCCGTGCCGAGATCATCGTGCTCCGCGATCAACCAGCGGATGCTCGCGCTCGACGTTTCTTCATCCCCCGTCAGGACCACGATCAGATCGCGCGCGGGAACGAATCCCTCCTGCCGCCAGCGAATGAAGTTGGCGATGAGAATCGCCGCGCCGGTCTTGTTGTCCGTGGTGCCCCGGCCATACCACCAGCCGTC
>JBHENR010000093.1:0-3128 GCA_046262555.1 Gemmatimonadota bacterium
CTCGTGTATCACCAGGACGGCCGGCTGCTCGCCATCGAGGGCGACCCCGAGAGCCCGATCAGCCAGGGCACGCTCTGCCCCAAGGGGGCCGCCTCCTACGAGCTGCTGACCCACGCCGGCCGCCTCACGACCGTCCGCTACCGCGCCCCCCACGCCACCGAGTGGACCGCGCTCGATCTCGACACCGCGATGGACAGGGTCGCCGACCGGATCTGGGAGACCCGGCGCCGGACCTGGATCCCCGCCATCGACGGCCGGCGCGCCGGCCACACCACGGCCATCGCCCACCTGGGCGGCGCGACCCTCGATAACGAAGAGAACTACCTCATCAAGAAGCTCTTCACCGCCGGGCTCGGCATGGTGGCGGTCTCGAACCAGGCGCGGATATGACACAGCAGCACGGTGCCCGGTCTGGGCACCTCCTTCGGCCGGGGCGGCGCGACGACGGCCCAGCAGGATCTGGCCAACGCCGACTGCATCCTGATCGAAGGCTCGTCGATGGCCGAGGCGCACCCGGTCGGGTTCCGCTGGGTGGTGGCGGCGAAGGAGCGGGGCGCCACCATTATTCACGTGGACCCGCGCTTCTCCCGGACGAGCGCGCTGGCCGACCTGTGGGTGCCGATCCGCGCCGGCGGCGACCTGGCGTTCCTCGGCGGGCTCGTCCGCCACGTGCTCGAGACCGAGCGCTACTTCCGCGAGTACGTCGTCCATTACACCAATGCCGCCTGCCTGCTGCGCGACGACTTCCGCGACACCGAGGAGCTCGACGGCTTCTTCTCGGGATGGGACCCCGCCACGCGCGCCTATGACCGGACGAGCTGGCAATACGCGGGGGATGACCAGACCCGGCCGCTGCGGGACTCGACGCTCACGGACCCGCGCTGTGTGTTCCAGGCGCTCCGCCGACACTTCGCCCGCTACACGCCCGCGATGGTCGAGCGGACGGCGGGCGTGCCGCCCGAGCTGTTCCACCGGGTGGCGGACGCGCTGACGGCCGCCTCGGGCCCCGACCGGACGGCGGCGATCTGCTACGCCGTCGGCTGGACCCAGCACTCCAAGGGCGTCCAGATCATCCGCACCGCCGCCATCCTGCAGCT
This sequence comes from Gemmatimonadota bacterium, assembly GCA_046262555.1. Taxonomy (GTDB): domain Bacteria; phylum Gemmatimonadota; class Gemmatimonadetes; order JACCXV01; family JAHWKZ01; genus JBHENR01. The sequence continues at coordinate 1,098 of JBHENR010000093.1, forward strand.
CCTGCTCGGCAACATCGGCCGCCCCGGGGGCGGGATCCTGGCGCTCCGCGGCCACGCCTCGATCCAGGGCTCGACCGACATTCCCACGCTGTACGACATCCTGCCCGGCTACCTCCCGATGCCGCGGCTGTGGGACCCCGGCGATGACCTGGCGTCCTACCTGGCCGAGAACACCCCGCCCGCCGGCGGCTGGACGGCGCTGCCCGCCTATGCCGTCAGCCTGCTGAAGGCGTACTACGGCGCGCGCGCGACGGCCGCCAACGACTGGGGGTTCGCCTGGCTGCCGCGGATCAGCCGGGACCACTCCGACTACGCCTTCTTCACCGAGATGGCAGACGGGCTGGTGGAGGGCATGGTGGTGATCGGGCAGAACCCCGCCGTGGGCGGGCAGCACACCCGGCTCCAGCGGAAGGCGATGGCGCGGCTTCAGTGGCTCGTCGTCCGCGAGATGGTGGAGACCGAGACGGCGAGCTTCTGGCGCGACAGCCCGGAGATCGCGCGCGGCGAGCTCGCGACGGCTGATATCGGCACCGAGGTGTTCCTCTTCCCCGCCGCCGGCCACGCCGAGAAGGAGGGCACCTTCACCAACACGCAGCGGCTGCTGCAGTGGCGCGAGAAAGCGACCGACCCCCCCGGCGACGCGCGCAGCGACGCCTGGTTCATCCACCAGCTCGCCGCGCGGCTGCGGGCGCGGGCCGCGGCGGCGGACGATCCCCGCGACGAGCCGCTGCGCGCGCTCGACTGGTGGTACCCGGAGGATGCGCGCGGCGAGCCCGACATGGAGGCCGTCCTCGCCGAGATCAACGGCTGGCGGGTGGCGCCCGACGGGGCCGCCGGCGAAGGCACCGCCGCCCGTGGCGCCGAGGCGCACCACGGCGTGCAGCTCACCGGCGCGGCGGAGCTGCGCGACGATGGCTCGACCGCCTGCGGCTGCTGGATCTACTCCGGCGTGTTCGGCCCCGACGGCGTGAACCGCGCCCGGCAGCGGGCGCCACGCGGTCCCTACGGCCACGGCTGGGGCTATGCCTGGCCCAACGACCGCCGATTGCTCTACAACCGGGCCAGCGCGCGGCCCGACGGCGCGCCCTGGAGCGAGCGCAAGCGGCTCATCTGGTGGGACGCGGCGTCGGCGCGGTGGACGGGCGACGACGTGCCCGACTTCCCCGTCGACAAGCCCCCCGACTATGCGCCGCCACCTGGCGCCCGGGGGGTCGCGGCCCACCCCGGCGACGCGCCGTTTCAGATGCAGGCCGAGGGACTGGGGCGGCTCTTCGCGCTCGACAAGCTCGAGGACGGCCCGCTGCCCGCCCACTATGAGCCGCTGGAGTCGCCGATACAGAATCCTTTGTATAGCCGGCAGACGAATCCCCCCGTCAACTGGTTCGTGCGGCCTGACAATCCGATCAGCCCGCCGGGTGACGCCCGCTTCCCTTACGTGCTCACCACCTACCGGCTGACGGAGCACCACACCGCGGGGGGCATGAGCCGCACACTGAGTCATCTGGCGGAGCTCCAGCCGGAGCTGTTCGCCGAGCTGTCGCCCGAGCTCGCCGGCGCGCTGGGCCTCGCGACGGGCGACTGGGTGACGATCGCCACGCTGCGCGGAGCGGTTGAGGCGCGCGCGCTGGTGACGCGGCGGCTGCGACCGCTCACGCTGGCCGGCTGCGTCATCCACCAGATCGCGCTGCCGTTTCACTGGGGCCACGCCGGACTGGTGACGGGCGACGTCGCCAATGACCTGGTCGCCCTCTCCGGCGAACCCAACGTCACCATCCATGAAGCCAAGGCCCTCAGCTGCACCGCGGTGGCCGGGCGCCGGCCGCCGGAGGAGCCGTTCGCCGACTGGCTCGCGCGGCTGACGGGCATGGACGCTTCGCCGGCCGGGGCGGAGGCGGAAGCGGGTCCCTCCCGCGAGCACCCCGAGCGGCCCGCGGCCGGCGCGCCGCCGGGGGGCTCGCGGTCCGGCGGGCACGCCCGCGAGGGCAAGGACATCGCATGATCGGCGACGGGGTCCGGAGCCCCAACCAAGCC
>JBHENR010000094.1:0-13321 GCA_046262555.1 Gemmatimonadota bacterium
GCGCCGAGCGGCTCCATCCCCATGATCGCCAGCGGGTGGCCCGCGCGCTGGCAGTCTATTTCGAGACGGGCCGGCGGCTCTCCGCCTGGCAGCGGGGTGGCCGTCCCGCCGCGCCACGGGGAGCGATCTGCCTCACCCGCCCGCGCGCCGAGCTCGTGGCGCGCCTGACGGCCCGGGTGGACGGCATGCTGGTGGCCGGACTCGAGGCAGAGGCGCGGGCGCTGCACGCCGCCGGCTGGACGCCGGAGGCGCCCGGTCTCGCGACGATCGGGTACCGGGAATGGTGGCCCTACTTCGAGGGTCAGGGGACCGCTGGCGAAGCGCGCGAGCGCATCCTGACGGCGACGCGTCGCTATGCCAAGCGGCAGATGACGTGGTTCCGGCGCCAGGGGGCGTACCAGCTGGTCCCGGCGGAGCGCGGCGTGGCCGCCGGTCGCTCCGCCTGGGAGGCGCTCCAGTGACCGCCCTCGAGGCGCTCATCCTCGGAATCGTCCAGGGGCTGACGGAGTTCCTGCCGGTCTCGTCCGACGGCCACCTCGTGATGGCGCAGACGCTGCTGGGCCTCACCGGCGATGTCTTGCCGTTCGTGGTGGCGCTCCACGCTGGCACGCTGGTGGCGCTCCTGATTTATTTCCGAGACCGTCTGATGATCCTGCTCCGGGAGCGGGACCGGCGCTACCTCGGCAAGATTCTGGTGGGGACGATTCCCGCCGTGGTCTTAGGCGTCACGCTGGCCGACCGGATCGCGGCAGCTTTCGGCTCGCCGCTCATCGCGTCAGCCGGTCTTGCCGCCACCGGCACGCTGCTGCTCTCGCTCGCCTGGCGCCGGGACCGCCCCGACGGCGCCGACCAGCCCTCGTGGTCGGGAGCGTGGTGGATCGGGTGCATCCAGGCGGCGGCCATGCTGCCGGGGTTCAGCCGCTCGGGGTCGACCATCGCGCTGGCGCTGTGGCTCGGCCTGGCGCCGAAGGCGGCGGCGGAATTCTCGTTCCTGCTGGGAATCCCCGCGATCACCGGGGCGCTGGTGTTCGAATCGGGAGCTATCCGCGCGGCGGCGGAGAGTGATGGACGTGGCCTCGTCCTGCTCGGTATTTTCGCCGCGTTTGGGGCCGGAATCGGGGCCATCATGCTCGTCTTCCGCCTGCTGGAGAAACGGGAGTTCCAGTGGTTCGGCGCCTACTGCTGGGCCGCCGCCCTGGCGTTCGGGGCGTGGATGCTCTGGGGGGGAGGCTCAGCGTGACGAACCTGTCGGCGCTCGTGCGCGCGGCGCTGGCCGAGGACGTCGGCGCCGGCGACGTCACCACGGCGGCCTGTGTGCCGCCGGGCCGGCCGGGCCGGGCACGCGTGATCGCGCGGGCGCCGGGCGTGATCGCCGGTCTGGCCGCGATCGAGGAGACGTACGCTCAGGTTGATCCCGGGATCACCGTCGCTCTCGAGGTAGCCGACGGCGACCGTGTCGCCACCGAGCAGGTCGTCTATCGAGCGGAGGGCGCGTTCGCCGGCCTGCTGATCGCCGAGCGCACGGCACTCAACTTTCTGCAGCGGCTGTCGGGCGTCGCCACCCGGACCGCGGCCTTGGTGGCGGCGATTGACGGATCCCGTGCCCGCATCGTCGACACCCGCAAGACGACGCCCGGCTGGCGCGCGCTCGAGAAGGCGGCGGTTCGCGCCGGCGGCGGCACCAATCATCGCTTCGGGCTCCACGATGCCTACCTGATCAAGGAGAATCACATCGCCGCGGCGGGCGGCATTCCGGCGGCGCTGGCGCGGGTGGCGGAGCGCAACCCGGCCGGGCGGCCCGTCGAGATCGAGGTGCGATCCCTGGCCGAGCTCGAGCAGGCGCTTACCGCGCCCGACGTTCCCGGACGAATCCTCTGCGACAATTTTCCGCTGGCCGAGTTGATCCGGGCCGTCGAGCGGATACGCGCCGCATCCGGCGACATCCTGATCGAGGCGAGCGGCAACGTGACGCTCGACACCGTGCGACCGATCGCCGAGGCCGGGGTGGACTGGATCTCCGTCGGGGGTCTGACGCACTCGGCGCCGGCGCTCGACCTGTCGTGCCTGATCAGCGCGGCGTAGTCGGCCGCGCGGCCGCCGCCCGGCTCGCCGCCCGCTTCGGCGTGCGGGTCATCCTGCATGACACGGTGGATTCGACGATGGACGCCGCCGGGCGAGACGCGGGCTCGCGACCCGTGGTGCACGTCGCGGCCACCCAGACGGCGGGCCGCGGACGGCGCGGCCGACTGTGGGCGAGTCCGCCGGGCAACCTCTACGCGACGATCTGCTGGCCCGACGCGGACGCTGTGCTCATGCCCGGCCTCCTCGCCGCGATCCAGCTGGCCTGGGCCGAGGCGATCGGAGTTGCGGGAGGGCCGGACGCACGCTGCAAGTGGCCGAATGACGGGCTGGTGGCGGGGGAGAAGTGGGCCGGCGTCCTCGCCGTGCGTGCCAAGGGACCTGAGGGTTCCGAAGTGCGGGTGGGGCTGGGCGCCAACCTGGAGACCCCGCCTGGAGAACTGGGCCCAAAGGCCCTGCCCGCCACCACACTGGCCGCGAAATGGCCGGCCTGGCCGGGAAGCGACGTCGTCGGCGTTCTGCTGCTCGAGGTCGCCTTGGGCATTCTGTCCGAGGGCCCGCAGGAGAACTCCGCGCGGCTGGCCCGCTGGCCCGAGCGCGACGCGCTCACACTCGGTGAGGCCGTTCGCGTCACGTCGGAGGCAGGCGACGAGGTCGGGGCCTATGCCGGCCTGGCGCCCGACGGCCGACTGCGACTGGACGTCGGCGGCGACATCCGACTACTCGCGTCCGGTGACGTCGAGCGGTTGCGAAAAGCCGCCCAACAGCACGCCGACCGACTGGCGTAGGGAGGACCGCACGGCGAGCTTCGCTCGCGCCCACCCCACTCCGGAAGGGAGCGCCGGAACCACATGCTGCTGCTCGCCGACATCGGCAACTCCGAGATCGTGCTCGGCCTGCGGGACCCGGATGGCGAGATCACGGTCCGCTGGCGGGTCCGCTCCGCCGACGCGCGCCGCACGGCGGATGAGTTCGGCGTGCTGCTCAGGGAACTGCTCGCGGCGCGGCCGCCCGCCGAAACCCTCCAGGGATGCTGCATCAGCTCGGTCGTGCCGTCGCTGACGGGGGTGCTGGCCGAGGGGGTGCGGGCGTATCTGGGGGTGGAGACGCGCGAATTCCGCTTCGCCCCGGCGCTCGGCATCCGCCTCGACGTGGATGAGCCGGCCCAGGTAGGGGCCGACCGGGTCGCCAACACGCTCGCCGCGCACCTCGGCTATCCCGGTCCCGCCATCGTGGTCGACCTCGGCACGGCGACCAAGTTCGACGTGGTGGGGGCCGACGGGACATTCCTCGGCGGCATCATCGCCCCGGGGATCGAGAGCGGCGTCACGGGGCTGTCCACCCGTACGGCGCTGCTGCCGCGGATCGCGCCCGGCTTTCCCGATTCGTTCATCGGGAAAACGACGGTGGCCAACATGCAGATCGGCGTCTACCAGGGAGCGGTCGTGCTGATCGACGGGCTGGTGCGCCGGATCCGGGCCGAATGGGAGTCCGACGCCCGGGTGATCGCCACGGGCGGGTTGGCGGGGCTGGTCAGCCCGCACGCCATGACTATCGATGTGGTCGACCCGGATCTCACGCTGAAGGGGATCGGCTGGGGCCACGACCGGCTCTGGAGTCGGACCGTCTGACAAAACAGCAGTATTCGCTCCGGCACGCCGGTTGGCCTAATCGCTTTCCCAATCCTTATTTCGTCGGCTCTTCTGCAATAGTGGCAGGCCGCTGGCCCCATGCCCCCTTGACGCCGGTGCCCGTCCCCGTTACCTTGTTAGCAGTTCCCGTCGGCGAGTGCCAACGGCTGACGGCAGCGCTCATCACCCCAACGAACGTCTCACCGCATGAGGAGGCATTACACATGAACAAGCTCACCCCCCTGGCGGATCGCGTCGTGATCAAGCCGCTGGAAGAGAAGGAACAGAAGAAGGGCGGCATCACCATTCCCGACACCGCCAAGGAGAAGCCGCAGGAGGGCCGTGTCATCGCCGTCGGTCCGGGCAAGTTCTCGGAAGCGGGCGAGCGGATCAAGCCTGAGGTCAAGAAGGGTGACCGCGTGCTGTATGGCAAGTATTCCGGCACCGAGATCACCGTCGAAGGCGAGGAACTGCTGATTCTCCGCGAGAGCGACATCCTCGCCACCGTCTAACCCTAATTGTTCTTCAGGAGGTCTCATCCACATGGCCAAAGAATTGAAATTTGACGTCGCGGCGCGCTCGGCCCTCAAGCGGGGCGTGGACAAGCTCGCCGACGCCGTCAAGGTGACGCTCGGCCCCAAGGGCCGGAACGTGGTGCTCGAGAAGAAGTTCGGCTCGCCGACCGTGACCAAGGACGGCGTGACCGTCGCCAAGGAGATCGAGCTCGAGGACGCGGTCGAGAACATGGGCGCCCAGATGGTCAAGGAAGTGGCGTCGAAGACGTCCGACATCGCCGGTGACGGCACGACCACCGCCACGGTGCTCGCCCAGGCGATCTTCCGTGAGGGCCTCAAGTCGGTCACCGCGGGCGTCAATCCGATGAGCCTCAAGCGCGGCATCGACAAGGCCGTCGAGGTCGTCGTGGCCGAGCTCGGCCGGCTGTCGACCCCGACCAAGGGCAAGAAGGAAATCGCCCAGGTCGGCACGATCTCGGCCAACAACGACGTCGAGATCGGCGACCTGATCGCCGACGCGATGGAGAAGGTCGGCAAGGACGGCGTCATCACGGTGGAAGAGGCGAAGAGCCTCGAGACGTCGCTGGAGACGGTGGACGGGATGCAGTTCGACCGGGGCTATCTCTCGCCCTACTTCGTCACCAATCCCGACAAAATGGAGACGGAGCTCGAGGACGCGTACATCCTGATTCACGACAAGAAGGTCTCGACGATGAAGGACCTGCTTCCGGTGCTGGAAAAGATCGCCCAGGCCGGCAGGCCGATGCTGCTGATCGCCGAGGACGTCGAGGGCGAGGCCCTGGCCACGCTCGTCGTCAACAAGATCCGTGGAACGCTGAAGGTCGCCGCCGTCAAGGCGCCCGGCTTCGGTGATCGCCGCAAGCAGATGCTGGAAGACATCGCGACGCTGACGGGCGGCAAGGTGATCTCGGAAGAGGTTGGCTTCAAGCTCGAGAACGTCGTGCTCAAGGACCTCGGACGCGCCAAGCGGATCGTCATCGACAAGGACAACACGACCATCGTCGACGGCGCCGGCAAGGGCGAGGACATCAAGGGCCGGATCAGCTCGATCAAGCGCCAGATCGACGATACGACGTCGGATTATGACCGCGAGAAGCTGCAGGAGCGACTCGCCAAGCTCTCCGGCGGCGTGGCCATCATCAATGTCGGCGCGGCGACCGAGACCGAGATGAAAGAGAAGAAGGCGCGGGTGGAGGATGCCCTCCACGCGACCCGGGCGGCCGTGGAAGAGGGGATCGTTCCCGGCGGTGGCGTGGCCTTCCTCCGTACCATCAAGGCGCTCGATAAGCTCGTCCTGGACGACAGCGAGGAGCAGCTCGGCGTCAGCATTGTCAAGAAGGCGCTGGAAGAGCCGGCCAAGTGGATCGTGCAGAACGCCGGGCTCGAGGGCGCGGTGGTGGTCGAGAAGCTGAAGACCGAAAAGAAAACGTGGGGCTTCAACGCCTCCACGATGGAGTACTGCGACCTGATGGAGGCGGGCGTCATCGACCCCACCAAGGTGTCGCGCACGGCGCTGCAGAACGCGGCGTCGATCGCCGGGCTGCTGCTGACGACCGAGGCGGTCGTCACGGAGAAGCCGGAGGAAGAGAAGAACTCGCCGATGCCCGGTGGCGGCGGCGGCATGGGGGATATGTACTAGGCCCCCGGCCCGGCACCATCCCGGGATGACGACGAACGGGGGGCGGCGACGCCCCCCGTTTTCGTTTCGGGAGACTTCGAGCTGGTGGATGAGCTGGCCGCGCCGGATTGGCTGGCACTCGCGGCCCCCATTCGGGTATATTTGCTGTGCGTACCACCCAGTCTCGTGGGGGCGAAACGGCTTCGACGGGTGAGGTCGGGGTGGGGACAGCAGGCCGTGCAGCTCAGGTCCTCACGTTAAACGGTCCTGGGAACGATAGCTGCGAACGAAAACTTCGCGCTGGCCGCCTAACTCAGTTAGGTAGCCCGATCCCCTCCAGGTCGCCGCCCGCCGGCGGGAGACGGATCGTCACCAAAGTGGGCTGGTCGCGTGCCGGGCCTTCTGGCGCGCGATGAGATCCAGGGCTTCCCGGTTCGCCGGGTGTCCGGATGAAGGCTGACCCGGACGTTCGCATGCTGGCGGCAGGCGGACCGGGGACATGCAATAGCCGGCTAAGCCTGTAGCGGTCTTCATTGCGCCTGGCTCGGACGTGGGTTCAACTCCCACCGCCTCCACCAGACACGGCAGCGCCCGGCTCGATCGAGTCGGGCGCTTTGTCGTGGTACCTTGGGGGAATGGCGCAGCGTGCATCCCGGCTCCCGAGCGACCCCGCTGCGCGCCGTGCCCCGCGCTGGCTGATCGCCGTCTGCCTCGCCGCCGTGCTGCTGGGTGCCGCGCTCCGGTTCGTCAATCTCGGCGCCAAGCCCTACTGGTATGATGAAACCGCCACCTCGGTTCGGGTGTCGGGCTACACCTGGGAGGAAGTGGACCGGGCGCTGACCGACGGTCCGGACCTGTCGGCGCTCGCGCTGCAGCAGTTCCAGCGGCCCGGTTCGTCTCACGGCGTGTGGGGGACGCTGCGAGGCTTGGCGGTGGACGAGCCGCAACACCCGCCGCTCTATTATGTCCTGGCCCGCGTCTGGGTGCAGGCCTTTGGCAACGACGTCGCCACCCGCCGTACGCTCTCGGCCCTGTTCAGTCTGCTGGCGCTCCCGTCCCTCTTCTGGCTCTGCCGCGAGCTGTTCGCCGACGCGCGGGCCGGCTGGGTGGCGGTGGCACTGGTAGCGCTGTCGCCGCTGCACCTCGTGTTTGCCCAGGAGGCCCGCGCCACCTCGCTCTGGACGGTGGGCATCCTGCTCTCCAGCGCGGCGCTGCTGCGCGCGGTGCGGCTGGGGACGGTGCGCGCCTGGACGCTGTATGCGGCGATGGCCGTGGTCGCGCTGTATACGTTTCTGTTCTCCGCCCTCGTCGTGATCGCGCACGGCGTCTTCGTACGGTTGACCGAGCCGCCGCGGGCAACAGCGAGGAAGGCCTGGGGCCGCGCCGCGGGCATCGCGGCGCTTCTCGCCGCGCCCTGGTACGCGCTGGTGGTGCTGAATCAGGGGAAGGTGCGAGCCACGACGGAATGGACGCGCGACGGCACCTCGCCGGGCGGCTTTGCCCTCTCCTGGCTCATCGCGCTGGCGCGCCCGTTTCTGGATGTCCACCAGGCGGAGCCCGCCGCGGGACTCGATCCGGCGCACGGCGTGGCGTACGGCCTGATCGCCATCCTGCTCGTCCTCGGCTGCGCTCAGCTCGTCCGTCGCGCGCCGCGGCGAGTGCGCGTCTTTATCCTCTGCCTGATCGGCCTCTGCGCCGTGCCGCTCGTTGGCGCCGATGTCGTCCTGACGGGTCGGCTGTCCACCATCCAGCGGCTCCAGTTCCCGACCTGGCTGGGCCTCGAGCTCGTCGTCGCGTGGTGGCTGGCGCGGGAGATCGGTCGCCCCGAGGGGCCACGACTCCGCGGGGGCGCGATCGCCGCGCTCCTGGCCATCCTGCTGGCGGGCGCGGTCTCATCGATCCGGTACGCGCGCGCCCCGACGTGGTGGAACAAGGGCGGCCGGACGGAGCTGCAGCAGGCCGCCGCACCGCACATCAATCGGGGGTCGGGCGCGGTGGTGGTGCTGCAGGATCGCTTCGATGCGCTGGCGCTGAGCTATCGCCTCGATCCGGACGTGATCGTCCGGCGGATGGGCAGCCTGGACACCCTGCGGCCGCCGCCGGCGGGGCGGGCGCTGTGGCTGTATGCCCCGTCTGACCTGCTCCGTGACCGTCTGGCGGACTCCCGGCGCATGACCCCCGCCCCCGGAGTGGACGAGCTGTGGCGCGTGGTATATTGAGCGGCCATGTACCCGACCCTCTTCCGTCTCGGCGCCTTTACGGTCACGTCCTACGGCGTGATGCTCGTGCTGGCGTTCATCGCCTCCGGCCTCGTGGTGGCCGCCGAATTCCGGCGCCGCGGGTGGGACCCCGGTACGGCGCAGGATATCGTGCTCGCCGCGATGGCCGGGGGGGTGATCGGGTCCAAGCTCTACTGGGCCTTCGACAACTGGGTGCAGCTGACGGCGGATCCGCTGGGCACGCTGTTCAGCCGCGGGGGCTTCACCTACTACGGGGGACTCGCGGGCGGGATCTTCGGCGTCGTCGGGTACCTGCTCTGGAAGCGGTTCCCGATGGGCGAGGCGATCAATGCCTGCACGCCGGCGGTGCCGGTGGGGTACATCCTGGGCCGCGTCGGCTGTTTTCTGGTCGGGGACGACTACGGTCGCCCCACGGACGTCGCCTGGGGGATCGCGTTTCCCGAGGGGAGTCCGCCGACCGTGGTGCCGGTGCATCCCACCCAGCTCTACGAGATCGCTCTGACGGTGCCGATCTTTCTGCTGTTGTGGAGTCAGCGCACCCGCAACCTGCCGGGCTGGTTTCTGTTCTGGGAGTTCTGCGTACTGGCCGGCCTGGAGCGCTTCGTGGTCGAGTTCTATCGCGTCAATCCCATCGTTGCCGCGGGTCTCACCGCCGCCCAGTGGCTCTCGCTGGCGATGGTGGCCTTTGGTCTGGCCGGCATGGGATGGGTCTTCTCGCGGCCGCCCCGCCGGCGGACCCAGCCCGTCCGTTGATGCTGCCGCAGCCCGGTCCGTTCGTGCGGATCCTGGCGGCGAGCCTGCTCGCCGCGGCGTGCGCCAGCGACCCCGTGGGCACCCGGTTGCCGGGTGGCGCGTCCGGGGCCGTAATCGGCCCGGCCGGGGGCGCGGTGGGGCTGGAGGGGCAGGCCGAACTCGTCATCCCGCCCGGCGCGCTCCACGATCCGCTGCTTGTGACCATCGAGCCCGGCGAGCCACCGGCCGCGTTCGTCGCCGCCGGCGGTTTCGGTCCCGCCTATCGCGTCACGCCGCCCGACACGGTTCTCGCTGGCGCGGCGGAGATTGCGCTGTTTCTTCCCGGGGCGGCCCAGAGCGATGGCCCGCTGGGCGACTTCGTGCTCCTCACGACCTCCCACCCGCGCTCGCTCGGCCCGCAGGCCGTGATCGTCCTGCCCCTCTACCGTCTCGACCCCGTCCCCGGCGGCCTCCTCCTCACCGCCCGCACCCTCCATCTCGGCCCCTTCCAGGCCGCCCGCACCCCCAACAGCTTCTAGCTCCGCCCCAACCTGCCGGTCGATTTATTACCGCGTGTGGTGTCGGGGACATTCACGTCGTGGATGGCCCGGCGGATCCTGGGGTTTTTCGGATTGGAAGGCGCCGGGCGGAGCCGGCCGCCGAGGAGGCCGTCAAGCGCGAGAGTCGAGGCAGACCCCGCAGGCGGCGCAGCCGCCGAGGAGGCTGCCGAGCGGAGCGCAGGCCGACGAGGTGGCCGGCTCCGCCCGTTACCCACCGAAGCCCAAAAAGCTAAAAGATCTGCAGGTTGATGTACTTCCGCGGGTTGGCCTGAATATCCCCCACCAATCCCTGCGCGTCCTTCACGAAGGTATCCATCCGCTCATACAGCGCCGGATCGTTGATGAGGCGCGCCATCGAGCCGTTGCCGGACTTCATCTCCGTGATGAGGGTCTGCCCCTCACGGGTCGTCGCGACGAGTTGATTGTAGAGCGCCGGATCCTGGATTAGCCGCCCCAGGGAGCCGTCGCCCTGGCGGATCTGGGTAGTGAGGGTCTGGAGATCGGCCGTCGTCGTGACGAGCTGCTCGTAGAGGCGCCGATCATTGAGCAGCGACGGGAGCGCCCCCTCGCCGTGCTGGACCTGGTCGAGGACGTCAGTGCCACGCGCCGAGAGCGCCAGCCATTCGTTGTAGAGCTGCGGATCGTTGACCATCCGGCCGAGCGTGCCCTCGCCGCGGTTGACGCGCCCGATCAGATCGCGCGCCCCCTCGAGCGAGCCGACCAGTTCCTCGACGCCCTCGGCCGCCCGGGCGATCAGTCCCTCGTAGTCGAGTGGCCGCTCGTTGAGAACGATGTCGCCCTCCTCGAGTGGCGGCTGGCGGGGGTCGCCGATCTCGAGGTCGAGATACTTGTCGCCCAGCAGGCCGACCGTCCCGATCTTCGCCCGCGAGGCGTTGGTCACCTTCTCCTGCACGTCTTCATCGACGGTGAATGCGACCACCACCGCGCGATCGGCGAGCGAGTCCCCGTAGGTCCGCAGCAGGCGCCGGCCCAGGCTGTCCCGCTCGGAGGCGTCGATGAACGACACCGCTTCGACCGACCCTACGCCCACGCCGGCCAGCCGGACCGGCGCGCCCTTCTGGAGGCCCGAGGCGCTCGGGAGCAGGGTGTAGAGCGTATACTTGTTCTCGAACAGGCCGGTCCGGCTGCCCAGGGTGAACACGGCCGCCATGAAGATCAGCAGGCAGACGACCACGAGGATGCCGACCCGCAGCTCGGCCCAGGTGATAAACGAGGAGCGCTTCATCGGGCCTTGAGGCGGGAATCGATGAACTCCCGCACGTAGGGATGGTCGGTGTGCAGCACTTCGTCGGCGCTCCCTTCGAAGATGATCTCGCCGTCCTTGAGCATGGCGTAGCGGTTGCCGACCGTCAAGGCGGAGTCAATGTCGTGGGTCACCACGATACTCGCCACGTTGAACTTGTCGCGCAGCTTGTTGATCAGGTCGTTGATCGTGCCCGACGTGATGGGGTCGAGCCCGGTCGTCGGCTCGTCATAGAGCACGATCTTGGGCGTCCCCATGATGGCGCGGGCGATGGCGACCCGCTTGCGCATGCCGCCCGAGAGCTCGGACGGCAGGGCGTCGGCCACGCCGGGCTCGAGGTCCACGAACGACAACCGTTCCATCACGATCCCCTCGATCTCGGACTCCTCCTGCTCGTGATCCTCGTGGAGCCGGAAGGCGAGGTTGTCGCGCACGGTGAGCGAATCGAACAGGGCGCCCCCCTGGAAGACCACGCCGATGGCGCGCCGGACCTCGTCGAGGACGTCCTGCCGGGCATGGACCACGTTGACGCCGTGAACGAAGACGCGGCCGGCGGCCGGTTCCAGCAATCCGAGGATGATCCGCAGAATGGTGCTCTTGCCCTGGCCGGACCCCCCCATGACGACCAGGGTCTCCCCCCGGTCGACCTCGACCCAGACGCCGTCGAGGATGATCTTCGAACCGAAGGCGAGCTTGACGTCCTCGAGGTCGATCATGCGGTTTTCCGCGTCCGGCGCTCGATCGCGCCCTTCGACCTGACGGGGCCGCCAGTCGGGATCTGGCTTCAGGTCGGGGTGTCCCTTGTGCTTGCGGTTCTTTTTGCTGCGAAACATCCCGCGCGCCTCCCGCCTAGTGCCCGAAAAACTGAATCAACAGCTTCGTCATGATGAAGTCCGACGCCAGAATAAGCACGGACGATAACACCACCGCCTGGGTGGTCGATCGGCCGACGCCCTCGGTGCCGCCCTTCGTCCGAAGCCCCATGAAGCACGCCACGATCGTGATGATGAAACCAAAGACCAGCGGCTTGACGAGACCGCCGAACAAGTCGCTCAGATAGAGGCCGCCCCAGACGGCGTTCCAGTAGGTGGACGCCCCCTGGTGGAGCATGAGCCAGGTGATGAGCTGGCCGCCGACGATGGCGATGGCATCGGTGGCGATCGTCAGGATGGGTAGCATGGTGATGCCCGCCAGCACGCGCGGCTTGACGAGCTTCCGGATCGGATCGGTGCCCATCGCCTCGAGCGCGTCGATCTGCTCGTTGACCCGCATGGACCCGATCTCGGCGGCGATGCCGGAGCCGACGCGGCCGGCGACCATCAGCGCGGTGAGCACCGGACCCAGCTCGCGGATCACCGACGCCCCCACGAGTTGGCCGACGAACAGCGAGGCGCCGAACTGCTCGAGCTGGACGGCGGACTGGAGTGCCAGCACCATGCCGGTGAAGACGCCGGTCAGGGTCACGATCAGAATCGACTGGACGCCGACGGCGTCCATCTGCACCCAGGTGTCACGCCAGTAGTAGGGAGGCCGGACGAAGGCGAGGAATGTTCGCCCCACCAGGATGGAGAGATTCTGCACCTCCTCGAGGGCGAGCTTGACCGGCCGGCTGATCGTCTCGGTGGTCATATCCGCAGGATGATAGAAGGCGCGGCTGTCGGCTTCAAGGGAAAACCCTGGGAGAGGGGACCGGGCGCGACTATCTTGGCGGTATGCCGGAAGCCCCTTCACTCGTCGCCCCGCTCGCCGATCGCCAGGACGGCCGCGGCCCCGCCGAGCTGCGCCCGACCCGGATCGAGCGCGCCGTGCTCGACTACGCCGAGGGATCGTGCCTGATCACGGTCGGCAGCACGCGGGTGCTCTGCGCCGCGACGATCGAGACCGGCGTCCCGGCCTGGCTGCGGGGGAAGGGTCGCGGCTGGGTGACGGCGGAATACGGCATGCTGCCGCGGGCGACCCACACCCGGACTCCCCGCGAGGCGACGCGCGGGCGACTCGGCGGCCGCACCCACGAGGTCCAGCGCCTGATTGGCCGCAGTCTGCGGAGTGTGGTGGATCTGGCCGCGCTGGGAGACCGCACCGTCTGGCTCGACTGCGATGTGCTGCAGGCCGACGGCGGCACCCGGACCGCCGCCATCACGGGCGCCATGGTCGCGCTCTACGACGCCCTGTCGAAGCCCCCCGCGCCGGCCAGCCGCGCCGCCGCCGGGATGCCGATCCGTGAATTCGTCGCCGCCACCTCGGTAGGAGTGGTGGGGACGTTTCCCGTGCTCGATCTCTGTTACGGCGAGGACTCCGACGCGGGAGTCGACTGCAACCTCGTCATGACCGAGACGGGCCGCTTCGTGGAGATTCAGGGCACGGCGGAGGGCGAGCCCTTCAGCCGCGAGGCGCTCGACACGATGCTCGAGCTGGGGGCGCAGGGCATCCGCGAGCTGATTGGGCTGCAGAAGGCGGCGCTCGGCCTGCGTCCGTAATGCGCCTCGTCCTGGCGACCGCCAACCCGCACAAGATCCGCGAAATCTCAGCACTGTTTCCGCCCGCCGGCTTCACCCTGGTCCCGGCGACGGCCTGCCTGCCCGACTGGCACGTGGAAGAGACGGGGGCCACGCTGGCGGCCAACGCCGAGCTGAAGGCGCGCGCTGCGGCGGTGGCGACGGG
>JBHENR010000095.1:0-6983 GCA_046262555.1 Gemmatimonadota bacterium
GTCTACCTGCGGCCCGTCGAGGGCGGCGAAGTCGAGCTCGACGCCGGAACCACCGATCTCGCCATCCCGCGCTGAGGCCCTGCCGCTGTAACGGTTTCCCGGTTTCCCGGCTTCCCGTGTCCCACTGCCGCGTTAGGACGAAACCACCGGGCTCCCGAGCTCGTTGGCGGAAGGACACCGACCGTCGATCACCACCATTGGAGGACATATGCGCCCGAACCTGTTCGCCCTGCTTCCTACGCTCGTCGTCGGAGCACTCCTGGCCGGCTCGCCCCTCTCCGCCCAGGACGCCCAGAGCCGACTCTGGGACGCCGCGATCGCGGGCGACACCCTCGCCATCCGGCAAGCCGTCGCCGACGGCGCGAAGATCGACTCGCTCGACACCCGCAGAAATCCGAACGGCCGCCTGGCGCTCAACTGGGCCGCCTGGCACAACCGCGTGCCGGCGATCCTGCTGCTGATCGACCTGGGCGCGCCGCTCGAGGCCGAGAACCGGACCGGCTTCAGTCCGCTCCACCACGCGGCCGAGGCGGGTTCGCTCGAGGCGGCCCGCGCTCTGCTGGAGGCCGGCGCCGACCCCGGCCATGCCAACAGGGCCGGCACTACCCCCGCGGAGACCGCGCGCGAGCAGGGCAACGTGGAGGTCGCGGTGCTGGTGGAGGCCGCGATCGCCCGCCGGGAGATTCCCGCCCAGCCGTAGCAGCTCGCTGAACGCACGCCGCTCGGCCCGCGTTCCAACCGCAGGACACCTCCCGACGACCCATAGGGGGAAAGGAGGGGCGGTTGCAGGATCGGCGGGCCGAGTTCGAGGCGCTCTACCGCGAGCACCATCGCCGCGTCTACGCCATCGCCCTGCGCTTCGCGCGCGACGCCGATCGCGCCGAAGAGATCGTGCAGGACGCGTTCGTCCGCGTCTGGCGGTCGCTGCCCTCGTTCAACGGGAACAGCCGGCTGTCGACGTGGGTCCACAGCGTGGCGGTCAACGCGGCGCTGGACCGGGTGCGGGCGCGGTCGCGGCGCGAAGCGCGGATCGCGGCGGACGTGGACCCCGATCGCTACGCGGCGGAGATCGCGCGCGCAATGCCGGAAGCCGACGTCGATCTCGAGCGGGCAATCGCCGCGCTCCCGGACGGCGCCCGCGAGGTCGTGATCCTGCACTACATCGAAGGCTATCCGTGCGCGGAGATCGCGGAGCGGCTGGGGATCGTCGAGGGGACGGTCAAGTCGCAGCTCCACCGGGCGCGCACGCTTCTGAAGGAGGCGCTGACGTGAGCGAGATCGAACGGGATCGGGAGCTGGAGGAGCGCCTGGCGCGGGCGCCGCGCGAGGCGGCGCCCGCGCGGGACCTGTGGCCGGCGCTGGCGCGGGCGGTGGGGGAGGAGCGGCGCGGCGATCCGGGGCCCGGCGCGTCGCATCGGATCCCGCGGCTGCCGCTCCGGATCGCCGCCGCGATTGCTCTGTTCGCGGGCGGCGTGGTAGTGGGGCAGCGGTGGGAGGATCCCGCGCCCGCCTCGCCGCCGGCACCGGCGACCGCCAGCCCGCTGGATGCTGCCGCGGAGGTCCAGCGCGCTGGCACCGAGTACGTCACCGCGCTATCGCGGCTCGATGCGACTGGGGGCGCGCTGGAACGCGATCAAGGTGTGGAAGCCGCGCTCTCCGCGCTTCAGGGTGCCGCGTACGAGCTCGTCCGTCTGCGCCCGGGCGACCCGCAGGCGGGTCGTATCCTGTACACGGTCTCCGAGGCACGCGCCGACGGAGACGGGACCGAGCCCACGGTCCGCTTCTGACCGGGAGGTTACGATGCGATCGACGACGATCGGATGGGGGCTGGCGCTGGCGCTCGTCGCGGCGCCGGGAGCGCCGGCCCAGGAGACCCGCCGCTGCCCCGACGGCCGCCCGCCCGTCGGGGAGTTGGGGATCGAGGAGATCCGGTGTTCGTCCGGAGAGTGCCTGATAGGGTTCGGGTTCCGGGATGGGCGGCTGATCAGGACGTTCACGACGGAGCCGCGGGTGCACGCGCTCGAGCCTCCGGCTGACGCCGTGCTCGAGGTAGGGGATGTCATCGTGGCCGTTGACGGAAAGCTCAGCACGACCGCCGAGGCCAGCCGCCGGCTCGCGCGGCTGGCGTCGGGGGACCGGGTCGAGCTGCGGATCCGGCGCGGCGGAGTGGAGCGGGAGGTGACGCTCACCGCGGCCCGCTCCTGCGACCCGGGACGGCACGCCACGTTTGCCTTCCAGTTCGATCCCGAGTCGTGGCGCCGCTGGGAAACGACGCTGGAACGACTGGGCGAGAGGCTCGAGGAATTCGACTGGGCGCGGGAGGGGCTGGCCGCTCCGCTCGGTCCGCTCGAGGGATTCAGTTGGGAAGGCTTCCCCCGCGACTGGAACATGAAGATCATCCCGCCGACCGACGGCTTTCGGTTCGAGTTCGACACCCTGCGGTTCGATAGTCGCGACGCCGGGCTCTTCTCCCGCGTCGAGCCGCCCTATGAGTTGGGGGTGGAGCTAACCTGCGGCTTCTTCTGCGGCTGGCGGGGCGCAAAGAACGGCGAGGCCGTCTGGCGCGGGCAGCATCCGCCAAAGGTCGCGCGCGTGATCGAAGGCGGGCCAGCGGACCGCGCCGGCATCCGGGAGGGCGACGTGCTGCTCCTCCTCGACGGCCACTCGTTCATCGGCGAGGCTGGGGGCCGCGCGCTGGGACGGCTGCGGCCGGGCCGGGCGATGCCGCTCCAGTACCTCAAGGGCGGCGAAACGCTGACGACCACGACGATCACGCCGCGGGCGCCCAGCACGCCCTAGCAGCCGGGCGGCGAGCTGCGGCAGGAAGCGTGGCCGGGGCCGGGCGCGCTCCGCCCGCGATTGGGCGGCTCCCCGGCACCCGGATACCATAGGGGCGTGGCACGCGACCGGGTCCTGCCCCGCAAATACACGCTCCTTCGAGTCCTGGGGCTGCCCACCCGGATCTTCGTGCGCAAGCTCCGCGCGCTGTTCGCGGAGAACGAGAACGCGCTGTTCTTCACCGCGGTGTGTCTCGTCGGCGTGCTGGGCGGTCTGTCGGGCGCGGCGTTCCGCTGGCTCTTCCAGGTCGCCATGGCAGGCTTCTGGGGCCGTTCCGGCGTGCTGCTGGAGGTGGCTGCGAGCGCGCCGTGGTGGGTCCGGCTGGTGGTGCCGGTCCTGGGTGCCGCGCTGGCCGCCGCGCTGGCGGTCCTGTTCGCCACTCGGCGCGACGCGCAGGGCGGCTTCCCCGACATCCTCGAGATCATCTCACTCGGCGGGCGCACGATCCGGCTCAGCGATTCCCTGCGGCGCGCCAGCGCCTCGCTGATGACGCTCGCCTCCGGCGGTTCGGTGGGCCGCGAGGGGCCGATGGGGCAGATCGCCGCCGCCATCGGCTCGCGGGTCGGCCGCTCGTTCCACTTCTCCGAGGACCGGATCCGGATCCTGGTCGCCGCCGGCATCGCGGCAGGGTTCGCTGCCGCCTACAACACTCCCATAGGCGCCACGCTGTTCGTGCTCGAGGTCATCATCGGCTCGTTCAACATGGTCTTCTTCGGCCCCGCCGTGGTGGCGGCGGCGATCTCCACGCTCGTCACCCGCTTCTTCGGCGGACCGGGCCCGATCTATGCGCCGGGCGCGGAGTACGCGCTGGTCTCGGCGTGGGAGGTCGGGCCGTACCTGATCCTGGGCTTCCTCTCCGGCTTGGCCTCGGTAATGTTCCAGGTGACGATGGAACGCACGTACCGCGTCTGGGACGGGCTCCAGCTGCCCCTCCTGCTGCGCACGCCGCTGGGCGGGCTGTGCGTGGGCGCGATGGCGGTCTTCTGGCCCTACATCCTCGGCAACGGGTACGAGACGATCAACCTGGTGCTGGCGGGGCGGGTGGCGCTCGGCCTGATGGCGATCCTGTTCGTGGTGAAGATGCTCGCCACCACGATCACCCTGGCCTCGGGCGGCTCCGGGGGCGTGTTCACGAGCACGATGTTCGTAGGCGCCGTTCTGGGCGGCGGGTTCGGCATCCTGATCCACCAGGTCGCTCCGGAGCACACGGCGGTGTCGGGCGCGTACGCACTGGCCGGGATGGGGGGGATCATCGCGGGCACCACGCACGCGCCCTTCCTGGCGATCATCATGGTGTTCGAGATGACGCAGAACTACGGCATCGTGCTGCCGCTCATGCTTACGTCCATCACCGCCTACTGGACCGCGCGATTGATCCGCGGCACGTCGATCTACACCGAGGAGCTGAAACGCCGCGGCATGCGCTGGGAGGGAACCGCGCAGGAGCGGCTGCTGCGCTCCCTCACGGTCAAGGACATCATGCACCCGGACGTCACGCTCTATCCGGCCGACCTGCCGCTCGAGAAGGTGGTCGACCTGTTCCAGAACAGCCGCGCGCTCCAGCTCTACATCGGGGACGACGAGGGGCGGCTGCTGGGGATCGTCGAGCTGCACGAGGTCAAGCGCATGATGGGGGAGGAGCCGGCGCCGTTCGTCATCGCCGACGACCTGGTCACGCAGATCCCGGTAGTCACGCCCGACGACACGCTGGTCGAAGTCAACGAGAAGTTATGGTTCCGGGATCTCGGGCAGCTGCCGGTGGTCGACGGGGAGTCGCGGAAGTTCCTGGGGATCGTCACCCGGCGCGACGTCCTGGGCGCGTTCGACCGCGAGGTGCTGCGGCGGAACCGGCTGCTGGCCAAGGTGCGCGCGGTGGAGGGGACGGGCTTCGACTACTTCGAGCTGCCGGAGGAGAGCCGCATGTCGCGGATCCCTGTCCCCGGCGAGTTCGTGGGCCAGACGCTGGCCGAGGCGCAGCTCCGCGCGCGCCACGGGGTCACCGTCATGGCGATCCAGCGCATGGACGCGGCGGGTCGGGAGCACCGTATCGCGCCGCGCCCCGACACCCGGCTGGTGCGCGGCGACACGCTGATCGTGCTGGGCGACGAATCCGCCATGGACCGGATCGAGGGGGAGTGAAGCCGCGCAGGCGCGCGATCAGCCGGAGCGCTCCCACAGCAGCTGGAACTCCAGCTCCTCCCGTTCCCCCGTCCGCTCGTGCTCGATGTTGAACTTGGCACTGGCCGGGATTCGCAGGCGCTCACCGGCCACCTGGATGGTGAACGCCTCGCCGGTCTCGATCGCGTCGGCGAGACGCCGCAGCTTGGCCACGAACTGCGCGCGGGAGTAGGTCCGGACCAGATCACGGTCTTGGCGTTCGTTCATCGTATTCCTCCTCCGCACGTGATGCGATGTCCGTCCGGTGTGGACAGACCGAATTCCCTGAGACCCCAGGGCTTGTCTTCCGGCGGTGAGCTCACCTTCGCCCCTCGCGCCGCGACTTCTTCATGGTACTCGTCGACGTCGTCCACCAGCAGATATGCGAAGTAGGAATGGTCCCCCAGCTCGCTTGCGGGAGGTTCGTCGGGGCACTCGCCCAGCATCACCTTGAAGGCGTCCTTCGAGAGGAAGCTCCATCCGTCCGCCTCGATGGGATCGCGCGCGAATCCGAGAACATCGACGTAATACCGCGTGGACATCTCGAGATCGCGAACGGCGAGAACACAACGGGAATCGACGATGCGTGCCATTTCGTCCTCCTTTCCGGTTCAGGCCGCCCGCATCCATTGCCACAGCCGCCGGACCGTTGGCCGCTGTCCGGTCGCCAGCACCGTCACTCGGTACACGCGCCCGGCCAGCCACAGCGTTCCCCAGCAAGTCAGCGCCAGCAGGATCGCCGACAGCAGCGTCTGGCTCCAGGGGATCGCCCCCAGGATCGCCCGCAGCGGCACCACGATCAGCGAAGTGAACGGGATCAGGCTGCCGGCCACGGCGAGCGTGCTCTCGGGATCGTTCATCACGCCGAAGGCCATGAAGAACCCGATCATCAGCGGGGCCATGGCCACGAACTGCATGTTCTGCGCGTCCTGCCCCGAGGTCGCGAAGGAGCCGAGGGCCGCGTAGATCGAGGCGTATAGGAAGAAGCCGCCGGCGAAGAACGCCAGGTAGACGATCGCGGCCG
This sequence comes from Gemmatimonadota bacterium, assembly GCA_046262555.1. Taxonomy (GTDB): domain Bacteria; phylum Gemmatimonadota; class Gemmatimonadetes; order JACCXV01; family JAHWKZ01; genus JBHENR01. Next base: position 6,020 of record JBHENR010000095.1, read on the forward strand.
AGGCGGGGATTGACGGGATGGTGGGCACCTGGCCCCCCAGCGCCTGCACGACCTCTTCCCCGAAGGCCGATACGAGGGCCGCCACGGCGACCCAGATCGCGACCTGGAGCAGGCAGGCGCCGCCGATCCCGAACACCTTCCCGGCCATCAGCTGCTCGGCCCGGATCGAGCTGAGGACGATCTCGACGACCCGGTTCTCCTTCTCCTCGCGCACGCCGCGCAGGACGCTGTTCCCGTACAGCAGGATCACGAAGTAGATGATGAACACGGCGATGATCGCCACCATGATCATCGTCTCGCCCGAGGCGGCCGCGCCGCCACCCTCCAGGTCGACCTCGCGCGCTATGAACGGCGCCGGGCGCAGCGCTTCGGACAGCGTGGTCGGATCGATGCCCGCCGCCCGCAGCCGCGCTTGTCGGACCGCGTCGTCGACCGCCGAGCGCACGGCGCCCACCTCGCGCATGTTGGTCGCGTGGCGCGCCTCGTAGCTGGCGCTCTCGCCGCCGGGCAGGCCGGGCGGCAGCCAGACGTAGCCGTCGATCTCGCCGGCGGCGGCGCGGGCGGCCATATCGGACCGGACCGAGTCCGCGGCGCCGGGCCCCGGCGTGACCACGCGGGCGGTGAACGCCAGCCCTTCGGAATCGCGCGCCAGCTGGTCGGCGACCGCGCGGCCGAGATCCGTGCGGGTGCCGTCGACCACGACCACCTGCCGCATCCCGCCGCCATCGGCGAACAGCGCGGGCAGCAGGATCCAGGCGGCCATGATGGCAGGCCCGAACAGGGTGCCGAACAGGTAGCCCTTGGTGCGGGTCGTTGCGAGGAACTCGCGCTTGACGCCCGCCAGCTCGCCCTCCACCACCGCCCGCCCCCGCGACAGAATGCAGACGTGGTCGCAGAGGCGCTCGGCGTGCTCGATGATGTGGGTCGAGAACAGGATCGTGCGCTCCGAGCGGCGGATCTCCCC
>JBHENR010000096.1:0-10271 GCA_046262555.1 Gemmatimonadota bacterium
CCCGCCGCGCCGGCGCCCACAATCAACGCCCGCCGCTGGTCGGTATGCCGCTGGGGACGGTAGGCCTCGCGGAAGACCCGGACGGCGAACCGGATGCCGCCGATCATCACCACGGTCAGCACCATGTCGGCGAGGATCACCGAGCGCGGCGTCGGCCGCGCGGTGGCCCAGATGAACGCCACCGCCAGGTAACACAGCGATGACACCACGGCGGCCTTGAGAATTCGTTCCAGGTCCGAAATGCTGACGTAGCGCCACAGCCCCTGATGCAGGTCGAAGTAGCTGAAGACGATCGTCTTCAGGAGGAGCAGGACCGGCAGCGTCGCCCAGAAGACGGCCCAGTACGGGTCGGGCAGGGCGAAATCGAAACGCAGGCCGAAGGCCGCCCAGTAGGCGGCGGCGAAGACGATCAGGTTGACCCCGATCACCAGCACCTGCCGGTGGCGATAGGTGGACTCGATCGTCCGGCTGCGCCACCCGCTCATGCGCTGTCCCTCATGAGCGGGCCTCCCAGGTGTTCTCCGCCGACGGTTCCCATTTGCGATCGCTCGAGGCCTCGATGCCCCGCAGCCGGAGGGCGAACTCCGCTGGCGTCGACGCGTTCGCGAGCGCCTCGCGCTCGGTGATCTTGCCCTCGCGATACAGCCCCATCAGGCTCTGATCGAACGTCTGCATCCCATACTGGACCCCGCCCTGGGCGATCAGCTGGCCGATGCCGTGGATGTTCTCCGGCGACAGGATGTGGTCGCGAATCGCCTCGCTGGTGACCATCACCTCGCACGCCGGGACCCGGCCCTGACCGTCGGCCTGGGGGATCAGCCGCAGGGAGATGACGCCCTGCAGGCACTCCGACAGCATGGCCCGGACCTCCTCGTGCTGGTGCGGCGGGAAGAAGGTCAGGATCCGCTGCAGCGTCTGCACCGCGTCGGTGGTATGGAGGCTCGCGAAGACGAGATGGCCGGTGCTGGCCGCCGTCAGCGCGGTGTCCATCGTCTCCAGGTCACGGATCTCCCCGATCAGCAGGACGTCGGGATCCTGCCGCATGGCGTGGCGCAATCCGGCCTCGAAATTCGCGGTGTCGAAGCCCACCTCGCGCTGGCTGATGAACGCCTGGTTGTCGCGGAACAGGAATTCGATCGGATCCTCGATCGTGATGATCTTGACGTGCCGGCGGGCGTTGATGTGCTCGACCATGGAGGCCAGCGTCGTCGTCTTGCCGCTGCCGGTGATCCCGGTCACCAGGACGAGCCCGCGGGGCCGCAGCGCCAGGTGGCCGACGACGGGCGGCAGATTGAGGCCGCTGAGCGTCTTGATACTGATCGGCACGGCGCGGAGCGTGATGGTGGGGGTGCCCCGCTGAAGCGCCACGTTGGCGCGGAAACGGCCCAGCTGCCGCACGCCGACGGCGCAGTCGAGCTCGTGGCTCTCGGCGAAGCGCTCGCGCTGATCGTCGGTCAGCAGTTCGGCCAGGATGCGATCGAGGTCTCCCCGGTCGAGGGGGGGATGCTCGAGCGGCAGCAGCGCGCCGTTGAGCCGCACGATGGGGGCCGACCCCACCTTGAGGTGCAGGTCGGACGCCTCGTTCTGCAGCATCGCCCGTAGGATGTCCTGGATGTCGACGGTGCTTTCGGCCACCGGTGCCGTCTCCGAGCTCACGCGCTCAGCGCTCAATATCGAACAGCGCCTGGCCGTACTCGACCGGATCCCCGTTCTCGACCAGCACGGCGCGGACGGTCCCGCTGACTTCCGCCTGCAGCTCGTTCATCAGCTTCATCGCCTCAAGGATGCAAAGCGTCTGCCCCGGCCGGATCGCATCGCCGATCTCGACGAAGGGCGGGGCCTCGGCGGCCGGCGCGCGGTAGAAGGTCCCCACCATCGGCGAGGTGATCCGATGAAGCGGCGGCCCGGCGGGGACGGCGGGCTCGATCGCAGGAGCGGCGGCAGTGGGCGCCGGGGCGACGGGGGGCCCGGTCGAGGCGGCGGGACCGCTCGCGACCATCGCGCGGCCGCCCTGCTTGACGATGCGGATGGTCTTGCCCCAGCGCCGGACCTCGAGCTCGTCGATCGCGCTCTCCTCGACCAGCTGGATCAGCGCGCGGAGCTCGTCGCGATCCACTTACACCCGCTCCAGGTAGGCATTGGTGCGCGTGTCGACCCGGATGCGCTCCCCGATGTTGACGAAGAGCGGCACCTGGACGACGGCCCCGGTCTCGATGCGCGCCGGTTTGGTACCGCCGCTGGCGGTGTCGCCGCGAAAGCCGGGATCCGTTTCGACGACGGCGGCCTCGATCGACTTGGGCAGCTCGACGCCGAGCACCGTACCCTCGTGGAGGAGCACGTCGCAGATGATATTTTCCTTGAGATAGGGAAGCTGCTCGCCGAGGCGGTCCTCGGCGACCGGGTGCTGCTCATAGCTTTCGACATCCATGAAGTGGGCGTGGTGATCGCTGGTGTAGAGGTATTGCATCGGCCGCCTATCGAGCCGGGCCTCCTCCATCTTCTCGCCCCCCCGGAAGGTGCGCTCGACGACCTGCCCGGTCATGACCTTTTTCAGCTTGGTGCGAACGAAGGCGCCGCCCTTGCCCGGCTTCACGTGCTGGAAGTAGACCATCTGCCACAGCTCGCCATCGAGCCGCAACACCAGGCCATTCCGGAAATCCGCTGTTGTGGCCATCGCGCGCTGCTGCGTTGAGGAGAGCGGCGGATCAGAGGATGAGCATGTCATCCTTGCGGGCGCGGGTCAGCACCTCGACCCCGTCCGGACCCACCACGACGTCGTCTTCGATGCGAACGCCACCAATCGTCTCAATATAGACGCCCGGCTCGACCGTTACAACCATGTTAGAGAGCAGGGTGTCTTCGCTGAGCCGTGACAGGCGGGGCGCTTCATGCACCTCGAGCCCGATGCCATGACCGAGCGAGTGGCCGAACCCGTCCCCCTGCCCGGCGGCCTCAATCACGTCCCGGGCGAGGGCGTCGGCCGCGCGCCCCGTGAGGCCGGCGCGCAGCCCGCCCAGGGCGGCCCGTTGCGCGGCCAGGACGAGCCCATACGCTTCGCGCACGGAAGCCACCGGCTCGCCGAACGCCACGGTGCGGGACAGGTCGCTGCAATACCCTTCGATGACCGCGCCGAAATCCAACAGGATGGTGTCCCCGCGGGCGAGCGCGCGGGCGCCGGGACGAGCGTGCGGCAGGGCGCTGTTGGCGCCGAAGGCGACGACCGGCTCGAACGCATTGCGCTCCGCCCCCTGGGCTGCCAGGGAGAGGGCGAGCTGTCCGGCCAGTTCCCGTTCCGAGATGCCGACGCGAACGTGTCCCAGAATCTCTTCGAACGCCTTGTCGGCGATCGCCGCGGCGCGCCGCAGGGCGGCCAGCTCGTCCGGTCCCTTCACCGCCCGCAGCGCCTCGATCCACCCCTCGACGCCAACCAGCGTGGGTCCCTCCGCACTCCTCCATTCTTCCCAGGCCGCCACCGTCAGGTGGGCGCGCTCGAAGGCCACCCGGCCGGCCCCCCGGAGCGTCAATCGGTCGCGGGCCACGACCAGCAGCGGATCGGGTCGAATGCACACCTCGACCGCCGGGTCTACTTCCGTCTCGACCTGGAGGGCATAGCGAAAGTCCGTCAACAGCTCGTCGGGTCCGGCGGCGCCAAGAAGGAGCGCCCCGCTCGATCCGGAGAAGCCGGTGAGGTAGCGGATGTTCGGGAGCGCCGTGACGAGAAGCGCGTCGGCGCCGGAGGACGCCAGCCGCGCGCGAGCCCGCTCGCGGCGGGCGGCGGTCGCCGTCCCGCTGGAGCGCTCGGCTAGCGACTGTTCAACCACGCCAGGAATTCTGTGTCCGGTGCGTCGTCCCCGGGCTTCCCCGCAGGGGTTTCCGGCGGTCCGGTGCGCGCCGCCAGCGCTTCGAGCTCGCCCGTCTCGTCCCCGGCGGAAGACCGCGCGGGCTCGACATGCGGCGCCTCGCCGGCCTCCCGCAGATCACCTTCGACGGGAATGGCGATCGTCGGCCCCGCGTCGCCCGCCCGCAGCGCCTCGAGCTGCTCCGTGAGCGCGCCGATCCGAGCCTGAATCGCCGGGTCCTCCGGCGCCCGCAACGCAATCCGGCGATACATGGCGAGGGCGCGCTCCAGCAGGCCCTGGCGGGCGTAGATCTCGGCCAGGGTGCTGGTTGCGATCTCCCCCGCGTCCGCCCCCCGTTCGCGCTCGGTTCCCGCCATGCGGGCAGTATATCGGAGGGTCTTCCGGTGGGCAACGAACGTCCGGCGCGTTATCCTTATCCTGATTCCGGCCGGGCTCGGCGCCGACGCGTCCCCCGCGACAATTCCCCTCCGTTCCAGGTGGTCGCTCCCATGATGAAGCAGCTCCGCGAGTCGACCAAGATCATCATGGTCGTCGTCGCCTTTTCTTTCGTCAGCCTCATGATCTTCGACTGGGGCATGGACCTCTCCGGCCGCAGCAACACGGGCGGCGGGTCCAATGCGCTGGGGTCCGTCAACGGCGCCGAGATTCCGCTCGAAATGTATCAACGCCAGTATCAAATGCTGTACGAGCAGGCCCAGGCGCGGACCCCCGATGGCGACCTCTCGCCGGATGAGCTGGACGCGATCGAGACCCAGGCCTGGGACGAAGTCGTCACCCTGATCCTGCTGCGCGAAGAGGCCCGCCGCCGCGGCATCGAGATCCGGGACAGCGAGCTGATCGAGTTCATCAAGTACAATCCGCCCCAGGAGCTGGTGGGGCTGCCCGCGTTTCAGACCAGCGGCCAGTTCGATCCGGCGAAGTACCAGCAGGCCCTGGGGGATCCGACCCTGGCCCAGACCTGGGCCGACTACGAGGCCCAGCTCCGGGAAACGCTGCCCATCCAGAAGCTGCAGGAGCAGATCATCGCCGGCGTCGCCGTCACCGACGCCGAGCTGCTCGAGGCGTGGCGGACGCGGCATGAGAAGGCCCGCGTCGCAACCCTCTTCCTCGACCCCGAGCGGCTGGTGCCCGACCAGACGATCGCGATCACGCGGGAGGAAATCCGCGCCTGGTATGACGACCACCGGGGGACCTATCACCGCGAGGCGAGCGCGGCGATCCGGGCGGTCGCCTTCGCCCCCCGCGTGGGGGCCGCGGATTCCGCGGCGGTGCGGGCCCGCGCCGATTCGCTCGCCGGCCGCGCGGCCGGGCCTGACGCCGATTTCGCCGAGCTCGCGCGGCGCCACTCCGACGACGCGATCTCGGCCCAGAATGGGGGCGACCTGGGGTGGGTCCGGCCGGCGGCCATGGACCCCGCCTTCGCCAGCGCGCTGAGCGGGCTCGAGCCGGGCGGGGTGTCGGCGCCCGTCCTCACGCCGTTCGGCTGGCACGTCATCAAGCTGATCAACCGGCAGGAGCAGGATGGCGAGACCCGCGCCCGGGCGAGCCAGATTCTGCTGGCGATCGAACCGCCCGAATCCGCCCGCAAGGCCGCGCGCGACAGCGCCCAGGCGTTCGCGCGGGCCGCCAGTGCGGACGCGGCGGCATTCGCCAGCGCCGCGGCTGCTCGCGGCCTCACCGTCATCTCCCCCCCGCCCTTCGAGCAGGGGATCGTCATTCCGTCGCTGGGGCCCGCCCCCGCGCTGGCCGAGTTCGTCTTCGCCAACGCGGCGGGATCCGTCAGCGGCGCGCTGGAACAGGACAACGTCTACTACGTCGTCCGGGTGGACGCCCGCTATCCGGAAGGGTACGTCGCGCTGGATCGGGTGGCGGACGAGATCCGCGTCACGCTGCAGCGGGAAAAGAAGCTCGCCGCGGTGCGCGAGCTGGCGCCCCGCATTCGGGACGCGGTGCGGCAACAGGGACTCGAGGGGGCCGCCGCGCGCCACAACCTCGAGGTCCGCACCACCGACTTCTTCACCCGGGCCAACAACATCCCCGGCATCGGCAGCGGCACGGCGGTGGCCGGCGCCGCCTTCGGCCTCGCCCAGGGGCAGGTGGCGGGCCCGATCGAAGGCCCCCGCGGCCTGTACTTCATCCGGCTGCTCGAGCTCCAGCCGTATGACCCGACCGCCTTCGAGCGGGAGAAGGGCGTGCTGCGCGATGAGCTCAAGGGGCAGAAGACGCGCGAGACGTTCGAGACCTGGCTCGAGGCCCTGCGCGAGCGCGCCGAGATCGAGGACAACCGCGCCCTGCTGCTTGGCACCTGATATTGGGATGCCCGTTCTCCTGGGGGCGGTCGAGCGCTTTCGCGCCGCGACCCACGCCTGTCGGGTCCTCCCCGACTTCCTGATCCTCGGCGGTCAGAAGTGCGGCACCACCGCGCTCCACGCGTACCTGCTCGAGCACCCCTGCATCGCGGGCGGCCTGCGGAAGGAAGTCCAGTACTTCACCCTCCACTACGCCCGGGGCGAGGCGTGGTACCGCGCGCAGTTTCCCACCCGTTGGGTGAGCCGGCGCCCCGCCCGCCGCTGTGGCCGCCCGCTGGTCGTGGGAGACGCGAGTCCCTACTACCTGTTTCATCCCCTGGCGCCGTTGCGCGCCGCCCGGCTGCTCCCCACCGCCCGGCTCATCGTGCTGCTTCGCGATCCGGTCGAGCGGGCGTATTCCCATTACCATCACGAGGTGCGCAAGGGGCGTGAGACGCTGACCTTCGAGGAGGCGATCCGTCGCGAACCCGAACGGCTGGCGGGCCAGGCCGATCAGCTGCGGAGCGGGGACCTGGCGGTGAGCGCCCCCCACCAGCGCCACTCCTACCTGGGGCGCGGGCTCTACGTCGATCAACTCCACCACTGGCTCGCCGTCTTCCCGCGCGAGCAGCTCCTGATCCTCGACTCGGCCGCGCTCGAGCGGGAAACAGCCGCTGTCGTCGGCCGCGTGCTGGATTTTCTCGGCGTGCAGGATGCGCCGCTGCAGACGACGCGCCGGCATGGCACGGGCCAGTACGCGCCGATGGCGCCGGAGACCCGGGCGGCATTGCGCGCGCACTTCGCGCCGTACAACCGGCGGCTGCGCGATGAATTGCTGGTGGATTTCGGCTGGGATCAGCCCGCGGCGCTGGACGCCGCGGAGTCGCGCTAGATCCCGACGATCAGGTCGACGGGCGGTCGCGCGGCGGTTCGACCGGGGGAGGCCGCGTAGCCCCCGGGCTGCGCTCCTCCTCGTCGATGTCCTCCTTGATCTCCCGCACGCCCCGCTTGAACTCCCGAATGCCCTTGCCGAGGGACTGTCCGAGATCCGGCAGCCGCTTGGCGCCGAACAGCAGCAGCAGGATAAAGAGGATGAGGAGGATTTCCTGCATCCCGATCTGTCCGAACATGGGGCCTCCCCGGCCTAGAAGAACGCCCGGTACAGGTAGGCGGCCAGCGCCAGCCCGACCAGGCTCATCAGATTGACGTACAGCGTCAGTGGACCCAGCGTGAGGCCCACCGCAACCAGATCGAGGGAGACGGGCCCGAACGCTCCGGCAACGGACGTGGTGAAGAAATCGCGCGCCACGCCGGCCGGCAGGAACCGCGCCAGCAACTCGCCGACGAAACTACCGGTGAGCAAACCCAGGGTCAACACGATCGAGTAGATCTTGACGTTCTTGCGGGTCATGGCGTGGGCGCCGACGCGGAGGGCGTTAGCGATCGCGCTCGAGCACGTAATCGATCGCCGCGTCGAGGGCGTCACGCGCCGGCGTCGCGGGGAGGCCGAGCAGGGCATCGCGCGCCTGCTCGGCGTACTGCGCGGCGATCTCCCGCGTCGCCTCGATGCCGCCCCGGTCATTCACGATGGCGATGACGGCGTCCAGCCGGTCCGCGTCCGGCGGCGGCCCGTCGCCGAAGCAGGCGAGGATCCGCTGCCGCTCCACCGGCGTGCACTGCGGCAGCACCGCGAGCAGCGGATACGTCACCTGCCCGGCCCGCAGGTCCGACCCGGCGGGCTTTCCCATCACCGCCTGCTCGCCGCCGTAGTCCATGAGATCATCGATGAGCTGGAACGCCATGCCCAGCCGGTGGCCGTACGCCTGCAGCGCCTCGCGGTGATCCGGCGCGCCGATGACGGCCCCCATCTCGCAGGCCGTGCTGATGAGGCACGCGGTCTTCTTCTCGATCAGGTAGAAGTACTGCCGCGGGTCCTCGACCAGCTGGCGATGATGCGCGATCTCCACCATCTCGCCGATCGTCATATCGTTCGTCACCCGCGCGGCGAGCGCGATCAGGGGCAGATCGCCCAGCCGCGTGATCTCGGCCATGGCGCGCGAATAGAGATAGTCGCCCATGATGACGGAGACCTTGTGCCCCCACCGGTTGTTCAGCGTGGGCAGCCCGCGGCGGAGCGCGGACTGGTCAATCGTGTCATCGTGGACGAGGGTGGCGAGATGAATGATCTCGATGATCGCGCCCAGCGCGGTCTCGCGGTCGTCGGGACGCTCCTCCACCCGGTTGGCGAGCGAGAGGAGCACGGGCCGGAACAGCTTGCCCCGCATCTTCTGGAGGTGGAACGAGACGTCGTTGATGAACGGGACGTCGGTCTCGAGCACCTGCCCGATGTGGGCGATCACCCCGTCGAGGACCTCGTGGACGAGCCCCTGAATGGCGGTGAGCGAGGGTTGTGCCGGAGCGAGACGGGTCGGAGCGGCGCCGGACGTCATAGCCGGCGCAGGTTAGCGCGGCGCACGAACGCGGGCCATCAGGGCTTCGGCCCAGGCCTCCGGGACGAGCGGGACGCCGAGCCGGCTGCGGTGGCCGGGGGTCCCGTGAAAGTCGGAGCCCCCGGTGGGCAACAGGCCGTGCTGCTCCGCCAGCCGTTCATAGTGGCCGCACTGGGCCGCGCTGTGCTCGGTGTGGCGGACCTCGAGCGCCTCGAGGCCGGCCGCCACGAGCTCGGGGATGAACTGATCGCGCGCGAACGTGCCGGGGTGCGCCAGCGACGGCACGCCGCCCGCTGCCTTGACGAGGTCGAACGCCTGGCCCGGCTCGAAGCGCGGCTTGTCCACGTAGGCCGGCGCGCCGCGGCCGAGAAACCGGGTGAAGGCTTCGTTCAGCGACCCGACCACGCCGCGCGCCACCAGCGCCTGGGCGACGTGCGGCCGCGCGATCGTGCCGCTGCCGCTGATGGCGGCCACTTCGTCAAACGTCATCTCGATGCCCACCGCATTGAGCTTCTCGACGATGGTGGCGGCGCGCTCCGCCCGCTGCCGCGTGAACCGCTCCAGCGCGGTCTGGAACGCGGCGTCATCCGGGTCGATGCCATACCCCAGGATGTGCGCTTCGCGGCCGTCCACATGGCACGTCAGCTCGACCCCGGCCAGCACGGTGACCTCGGACCCGGCGGCGGCCCGCGCCGCCGCGATGCCGCCCATCGTGTCATGATCGGTGATGGCGAGCACGTTCACCCCCCGCTGGGCGGCGAGGGCGACCAGTTCGGCCGGGGCGAGCGCGCCGTCCGAGACCGTGGTGTGGCTGTGGAGATCGACCGCCATCGCGTTACCGGACGGCGGCGATGAACGTCAGCACCAGTCCGGTCAATCCGGTGATCGTCCCCATTGTCGACTGAAAGAAGGCGAGCAGGTCGCGCTTCTTCTCGAACGGCACGACGATCGTGTCGCCGGGCTCGACCGCGTCGAGTTCGCCCCGCTCGAGCTGGACCCGCGCGTTCCCCTTCAGCACCCGGACGTCGCTGCGATCCGCCTGGTTGGTGTAACCCCCCGCCATGTCGACGAAGTAGTCGATGCTCTGGTCCGAATCGAACCCGACGATGCCGGGCATCTTCACCGCGCCCAGCACGGTGACCTCTTCGCGGCGCCGGGGAATCCGCAGCTTGTCGCCGGTCTCGAGCGTGAGGTTATAGACGTCCTGCCCCTCGAGGAACAACTTCTCGAAGTTGACCACGACGTTGGTCTCCCCGCCGAGCCGCCGCACCTCGAGCATCCGCTTCTCGTCGTCGGTCAGGAGCTCCGGCGCCACCGCCTCCAGCGTCTCCAGCTGGGCGAGTCCTGCTTCGAGGTCCTCCGGCCGGCGCTCGAGGATCGCCGTGGCCAGCGACGCGTCGGGTCGAAAACCGCCCGCCATCTCGACCAGATCGCGCACGGTCGTCGTGTCGGGCCGGATGGGGTAGATGCCCTCACGCTGCACCTGGCCCGAGATTCCGGCCGTCTTCTGGCGCATGAAGTTCGTCACGTTGGGCACGTAGACCGCATCGAACGGCTGCAGCAGGAACGACTCGCCCAGCGGACCGACGGCCTCGTCGCGGGCAAAGGTATAGAACTCGCGCTGATCAGTGGTCACGAACCGGCTGAGCCGGATGGTATCGTGCGCGTCGCTG
>JBHENR010000097.1:0-3840 GCA_046262555.1 Gemmatimonadota bacterium
ACATGGAGCTGCTGACCATCGAGCGGCAACGCGCCGATGTTCCCGTGCGACGGGCGGACGTCGCGCGGGAGATCACCGCGCTCGAGACCGAGCAGGGGGAGCTCGAGGCGGCCCGCGAGCGGGCCCGGCTGGAACGCCGGCATCACGAAGGCGAAATCGAAACCCTCCAGACCAAGCTGCGCCGATACGAGGAACAGCTGGGCGCGGTCAAGACGAACGTCGCCTATAGTGCGCTCCTGACCGAGATCCAGGGCGCCAAGCGGGCGATCGGTGAGCTGGAAGACGCCATCCTCCGCCTGATGGAACTCCGCGACGGCCACGACCGGCGCCTGGCGGAGATCGGCGGGGAACTCGAGGAGCGGCGGGCGGCGGCGGCCGAGGCGCTGGATGCCCTGGCGGTGGAGGAGCGCGCGCTCGGCGCGGCGCTGGCGGCGGGGCAGGTGCGACGCGATGACCTGCTGCCGGGGGTCGACAAGGGGTGGCACCGCCTCTACGACCGACTCCGCCGGGGGCGCCGGTTCCCGGCGCTGGTTCCGCTTCGCGGCCGGGCTTGCGGCGCCTGTCACGCCCATCTTCCGCCGCAGGTCGTGCGCGAGGTGACCCACGACCGCACCCTTCATCCCTGCGAGAGTTGCGGCGTGCTCATCTATGCCGAACTCGCCCCGGTGGCGCCCGCCGATTCGCCGGCCGCCCCCAACCGCTGACCGTGCGGCAGCTCATCGTTCGGACGGATGGCGCGGCGCGTGGCAACCCCGGTCCGGCAGGAGCGGGGTACGTCATCGAAACGCCGGAAGGCGAAGTGCTCGATGAGGGGAGCGTTTACCTCGGCGAGCTGACCAATAATCAGGCCGAATACGATGCCCTCCTGCACGCCCTCGAAGCCGCCGCTCTCGACAAGGAGACGGACCTCGTCGTCTATGCCGACTCGGAGTTGATGGTGCGCCAGCTCAACGGTCAGTATCGCGTCAAGCATCCCGAGCTGAAGGACCGGTTCCAGCGCGCCTCGCAGTTTCTCCTGCGTGCCGGGCGGTCGGCCGTCCGCCACGTCCCCCGCGACGAAAACGCACGCGCCGACGGGCTGGCCAACCGGGCGCTCGACGACCATCTTCCCTAGGCAGGAAGCGGACGGACAGACGGTCGCCGGCGCCCCGTTTCGGCGGGGTGGCTGGAGGAAAGTCCGGGCTCCACAGGGCAGAATGCTCGGGGAACCGCCTGACGGCGGTGAACGCGAGGCACCCGGTACGCCGAGAGGCGGCCCGGGTGACGGAAAGTGCCACAGAAATCAGACCGCCGACGGTGCCCGTGACCCGCGAGGGACGCGGGAGCCAGGCAAGGGTGAAACGGTGGGGTAAGAGCCCACCGCGCGTTCGCGTGAGCGGCGCGGCACGGCAAACCCCATTCGGAGCAAGGCCACATAGGGAAGGATGCGGCGGCCCGCCGCGCTTGACTTCCGGGTAGGCCGCTCAGATCGATGGCCGTCACCGCCCCGTCCGCAAGGCGCGGGAGCGGTACAGAACCCGGCTTATCGTCCGTCCGCCCCTGCATTACCCTCCTCGTCGGGAGCGCCGACGCTGTCTTTCGCCATGCTGCGACCGCACTGGATCTGGCCCGCCGCCGTGGACGCAGACACCGTGCGCGGCCTGGCGGAGGCCCTGCGCGTGCCCGCGCCCATCGCCGAACTGCTGGTGCGCCGCGGCTTTGCCACCCCCGACCGGGCCGAAACGTTTCTCGACCCCGCGCTCGACCTGCTCCACGACCCCTTCCAGATGACCGATATGGTCCGCGCCGTCGAGCGGATCGAGCGCGCTCTCAGCCAGAAGGAGCCGATCGTCGTCTACGGCGATTACGACGTGGACGGGATCACCGCCACGGCGCTGCTGGTGCGGTATCTGCGCTGGCGGGGTGGCGCCGTCGAGTACTACATCCCGCACCGGGTGGAGGACGGCTATGGGCTCTCGCGCGCCGGACTCCAGGGGCTGCGCGAGCGGGGCACGGGCCTGGTCATCACCTGCGACTGCGGCGTGACCGCGGTCGAAGAGGTCCGCGGGGCACAGGCCGCGGGGATGGACGTCATCGTCACCGACCATCACGAGCCGGGACTCGAGCTGCCGCCCGCCGTCGCGGTGCTCAATCCGCGCCGCGCCGATGGCGGCTACCCGGACGCGCACCTGGCCGCGGTGGGGGTCGCCTTTAAGCTGTGCGAGGCGCTGGAGCTCTCCGCCGGGCGCACCCGCGAGACCCTGCGCCACGGCCTCGACCTGGTGGCGCTGGGGACGATCGCCGATCTGGTGCCGGTGACGGGCGAGAATCGGGTATTGATCCGGTGGGGCCTCGACGAGCTGTCACGCACCCGCAATCCCGGGTTGCGGGCGCTGCTCGTGCGCACGGGGCTGGCGGGGCAGCCGCTGTCGGCCTGGCAGGTGGGGTTCGTGCTGGCGGGCGAGCAGTGGCATCCCGGCGTCATCGGCATCGTCGCCTCGCGGGTGGTGGAACGGTTCCACCGCCCCACGATCCTGATCGCGCTCGACGCGGATGGCCGGGGGCGCGGGTCGGCCCGCAGCGTGTCGGGCTTTCACCTGCTCGAAGCGCTGACGGCTTGCGACAGCCATCTCGAGGCGTATGGGGGGCACCGCCACGCGGCCGGCCTGGCCATCCGGCAGGAGGCCGTGGAGCCGTTTCGCGCGGCGTTCCAGCAGTATGCGCGCGATCGCCTGCGCCCGGAGCAACTCATTCCCACGCTGACGATCGATCTGGCGCTGCCGCTGGAGGCGCTCGACGCGCCGTTCCTCCTGGCGCTCAACCGGTTCAGTCCCTACGGCCCGGGAAATCCCGAGCCGGTGCTGGCGCTGGGGGGCGTCGCCGCCCGTGGCTACCCGCGTATCGTGGGGGAGAACCATCTCAAGATGGTGGTCGCACGGGGTGGTCGGACGCTCGACACGATCGGCTTCAATCTGGGACATCTGCTGCAGGAGATGGATGTCAGCCGGGGGCCCCTCACTATCGCCTGTCGGCTGCGGGAGAACACCTATCTCGGCCGTTCCACGCTGCAGGGCCGGCTGATCGACGTGCGGGCCGGCGGCGAGGCGGACCCGACGTGCGGGTGATCGGCGGGCGGCTGCGGGGGCGGCCGGTGCGCGCCGTGCGGGCGGCTGGTCTGCGGCCCACCGCCGACCGCGTGCGCGAGGCGCTGTTCAATTTGCTGGGCGACGCGGTCATGGGCGCGCGCGTGCTCGACCTGTATGCCGGAACCGGCGCCCTCGCCGTCGAGGCGCTGAGCCGGGGGGCCCTGGCCGCGACCTGCGTCGAGCGCGACGCGCGCGTGCTGGCGGCGCTGGCGGCCAACGTCGCGGCACTGGAGCTGACGGCCGACGTCACCGTCACGCGGGCGGATGCGCTGGCCTTCTGCCGCCGGGTCGCGGCGAACGGGACGCGGTTCGACCTCGTGCTGTGCGATCCGCCCTACGCGACCCCCCTCGACCCGCTCGCCCGCGCGCTGGTGGAACAGCCGTGGTGGGAACGGGTCTGCGTCGTCGAGCACGCGGCATCGGCGACCTGGCCCGCGATCGGCGGGGGGTTGGAGCGCGACACGCGCCGGTACGGCGACACCGCCCTCAGCCTGTTCTGGCGCGCATGAGCGGCGCGCGTCCCGGCGGCCTGGTCGGCTGTTATCCGGGCACGTTCGACCCCGTCACCCGGGGACACGAGGATCTCATCCGGCGCGCGCTGGGGGTAGTGGACGAGCTGATCATCGGCGTGGCGTCGGACACGCTCAAGGAGCCGCTCTTCGACGTGACGCAGCGGGTGGAGATGGTGCGCGCCGTGACCGGCGGGGAGCCGCGC
>JBHENR010000098.1:0-4914 GCA_046262555.1 Gemmatimonadota bacterium
GGTGTACCAGCCGGCCGCCGCCCGCCTGTTCGCCGGCGCCTCGGACGTGGGCGCGTGGGTGGTGGAGGACGCCGGCGGCGCGGCCCGCGTGCGCCCGCTGGCGGTGGGAGGCCTGAACGCGCCACTGCGCTTCGTTCGGTCCCGCTCGCACCCGGACGAGCGGATCCGCCGTCTGGAGGCGTCGCTCGGCGAGATCGATGTTATCTTGTCGGGATCGGCAGGCAGCAAGTGCGCTCTGATCGCCAGCGGGGCCGCCGATCTCTACGTCCATCCCGTTCCGTTTCTGCGGGAATGGGACACCTGTGCGCCGGAAGCGATGCTCCGCGCCGCCGGCGGACGGGTCACCGATTGCAGCGGAGAGCCGCTGCGCTATGGGAAGGATCAACCCGCCCAACCGGGCGGGATCTTCGCCGCCCATCCGGCGGCATGGGAATCCGCGCTCCCGATCGTTCGGGAGATAGCGAACGAGAACCGGACCGCATAGAAAGGGAAGGCAATGGCGACCGCCAAGACTGTGATGCCCACCGGACTTCTGATCGAGCCCTATGGGGGCGCCCTCATCGATCTGCTCGAGCCCGCCGACGGCCAGGCCGAGCTCAAGCGCCTGGCCGGCGAGCTGCCTTCGATCCAGGTCTCGGAGCGGGTCGTCTGCGACCTGGAGCTGCTGGCCACCGGAGCGTTCAGCCCGCTCGACCGGTTCATGGGGAGCGAGGATCTCGAGCGGGTGCTGGAATCGATGCGGCTGGCCGACGGCCACCTGTTCCCGATCCCCGTGACGCTGCCCGTCGACGACGATGCTCCGGTCGAGGAGGGAAAGGACCTGGCACTGCGGAACGCCAAGAACGAGCTGCTCGCGGTCGTTCGGGTGGAGGAGATCTACGCCTGGGACAGGAAGCGGATGGCCGCCGGAGCCTTCGGCACCGTCGACCCGCGGCATCCGATGGTGGCGGAGATGGAGCGATGGGGATCGCGCTTCGTGTCCGGTCCGGTGCGCGTGCTCCAGCTGCCCAGGCATCACGACTTCCAGGAGCTGAGGCTGACCCCCGCCGAGACGCGGCGCCGGCTGGAATCCTACGGCCACGGGAACGTGATCGCGTTCCAAACGCGGAATCCGCTCCACCGCGTCCACGAGGAGCTCACCAAGCGCGCCATCGAGGCCGTCGACGGCGTGCTGCTCCTGCACCCCTCGGTGGGAATGACCAAGCCGGGTGACGTCGACCACTACACGCGGGTCCGGACCTACATGGCGCTGGCGCGGAACTACTACGAGGCCGACCGCATCCTGCTCGCGCTGCTGCCGCTGGCCATGCGCATGGCGGGCCCGCGCGAAGCGCTTTGGCACGCGCTCATCCGGCGCAACCACGGCGCCAACCACCTGATCGTCGGCCGCGACCACGCCAGCCCCGGGGTGGACAGCGAGGGCAATCCGTTCTACGGACAGTACGACGCCCAGGAGCTGGTCAAGGCCCACGAGGACGAGCTTGGGGTCACCCCGCTTCCGTTCCACGAGCTCGTCTATCTCGAGGACGAGGCGCGCTACGAGGAGCGGTCGCGCATTCCCGATGGGGCGCGGATCGCGTCGATCTCCGGCACCCAGGTGCGCGAGGAGTATCTCCGCAACGGGCGCAAGCTGCCCGACTGGTTCACCCGTCCCGAGGTCGCAGACATCCTCGCTGAGAGCCATCCGCCACGCCACCGGCAGGGCGCCTGCATCTGGTTCACCGGGTTGTCCGGCGCCGGGAAGTCGACCACCGCGGACGTCCTGACCACGCTGCTGCTCGAGCACGGCCGGCAGGTGACGGTGCTCGACGGCGACGTCGTGCGGACGCATCTCTCGCACGGTCTCGGCTTCAGCAAGGAAGACCGCGACGTCAACATTCGCCGCATCGGTTTCGTGGCCGCCGAGCTCGTGCGGCACGGCGGCATCGTGCTGTGCGCTGCAGTCAGCCCCTACCGCTCGACCCGGAACGACGTGCGCTCCATGGTAGGCACGGGTCAGTTCGTGGAGGTGTTCGTCGACACGCCGCTCGACGTCTGCGAGGATCGGGACGTCAAGGGCATGTATGCCAAGGCGCGCCGGGGGGAGATCAAAAACTTCACCGGCATCGACGATCCGTACGAACGGCCGGAGAACCCCGAGATCACACTCGACACCACGGCGCACTCGCCGGAGGACAACGCGCGGCGGGCGATCGAATACTTGGTCGAGCAAGGCTACGTCCGCTCCCTGGAGGGGTACGATCGCTGAGGGGGTACAATCGCTGAAAACGGCCGATCTGCTTCGTTGGGCTCCTAAGCACTCGCTGCGGCGGGCTTTGCAGTACGCCTCACTCGGTCGTCGTCGCCCGCCTTACATCTCGGCCATCTTGAGCGATCTCCGTTGAGGCTATGAGCGATCTATGGTGGAACTGACCCGCAGGCTCTGAACTCGAGGTCGCGTATGTTCCGGAAGGTGCTGATCGCCAATCGGGGTGAGATCGCCCTGCGGGTGATCCGGGCCTGCCGGATGCTCGATCTCAAGACCGTCGCGGTGCATTCCAAAGCCGACGCCGAAGCGCTGCACGTGCGCTTCGCGGACGAGGCGGTGTGCGTGGGCCCCGGTCCCTCGCCGCAGTCGTACCTGAATATCCCGCGGCTGATCGCGGCTGCCGAGATCACCGGCGCGGACGCGGTCCATCCCGGATACGGATTCCTGGCCGAGAACGCGGAGTTCGCCCAGATCTGCGCCGAGTCCAACCTGGTGTTCATCGGTCCCACGCCCGAGCAGATCCGCCAGATGGGCGACAAGTCCGAGGCCCGGCGGCTCATGGCGGAGGCCGGCGTGCCGGTGGTCCCGGGCAGCGACGGTGCGATCGAGGACGAGCACAAGGCGCGGCGGTTCGCCGAGGAGATCGGCTTCCCCGTGCTGGTGAAGGCCGCGGCGGGCGGCGGTGGCAAGGGAATGCGGATCGCCCGCGATGCCGAGGAGTTCGCCCGCGCGTTTCCCCAGGCGCGGCGCGAGGCCGCGGCGGCCTTCGGTGACGGCCGCGTGTACATCGAGAAGTTCCTCGAGCGTCCCCGACACATCGAGATCCAGGTGCTCGGCGACAGGCACGGCAACGTGATCCACCTCGGCGAGCGCGATTGCTCGTGCCAGCGGCGACATCAGAAGCTGCTGGAGGAAGCGCCCTCGCCGGCCATCGACGAGCAGACCCGCGTGCGGATGGGGGAGGCCGCGGTCCGCGGCGCCGCGCAGATCGGATACCTGGGAGCCGGCACGATCGAGTTCCTGCTGGCGGACAGCGGCGAGTTCTACTTCATGGAGATGAACACCCGCATTCAGGTCGAGCATCCCGTCACCGAGATGGTCACCGGCCAGGACCTCGTCCTGCGCCAGCTCACCATCGCCGAGGGCGAGCCGCTGGACATCCGTCAGGACCAGGTCAAGTTCCGTGGCCACGCCATCGAGTGCCGGATCAACGCCGAGGACCCCGACCGGAACTTCATGCCCACCCCGGGACGGATCGACACGTTCCACCAGCCCGGCGGCCCGGGGGTGCGGGTGGACACGGCCGCCTACCAGTCGTACTTCATTCCGCCCTACTACGACTCGCTGGTCGCGAAGGTGCTGACGCACGGCACCGACCGCGCGCAGGCCATCGCGCGCATGCGGGTCGCGCTGGACGAGTTCATCGTCGAGGGGATCGCCACCACGATTCCGCTGCACCGCAGACTGATCCAGGAGCCGCGCTTCCTGGCGGGCGAGGTGCATACCCGCTTCGTCGAGGAATGGCTGGACGAGGGCGCACCGGCACCCGCCTCCGTCTGATCGGTATTACCTTCCCGCCGATGCCCCGAAAGACCAAGAAATCCGACCCCACGCGCTGGAAGCGCGAGATCCTTGGCGTCCTGATGGCCGCCACCGGCGGGTTCACCCTGGTGGCCCTCTGGCCATGGGATCCGGGCTGGCACCGGACTCCCGAAACCCTCAACCGGGTGGGCATCCTCGGTTCGTACAGCGCCTTCTACCTGTACCGCGCGTTCGGCCTGGGCGCGCTCGCGCTGGCCGGCGGGCTCGTGGTTTACGGAATCCTGCTGCTCTTCGACCGCGTGACCAGGAAGGCGTTCGTGCTGGGACTGAGCGCGCTGGCCACCATGGGGGTGCTGCTCGCGCTGTTCGGCGTGGCGGATGCGTGGATGGCGGGCCCATCGCCGTGGGCGGGCCGTGGCGGCCTGCTCGGCCGCGCCGCCGCCGGTGGCCTGATCGAGGTGGTCGGCCTGGCGGGAGCCCTGATGTTCTGCCTCGTGGCCATGCTTGTGCTGGCCGTGGCGACATTCCAGCTATCGCTCGCGGACACGGTCGAGGCGGGCCTCGAGGCTGGAGTGGCCGGCGGGCGCCGCGCGCGCGCCGGCTTCGATCGGATGGGCGAGCGGGTGGCACGATGGGGCGGCGACCGCCGCGCGCCGGATGCGGCCGAGCTCGAGGCGGAGGCGGGTCCGCAGGCCCCCCTGGCACCGCCCGGACCCGAGCGCGTGGTCCCCCCGGATCCGGCGGCGGCGACCGCGGCGCGTCCCTCGGCCCCCCGGGGCAGGAGCCGCGGCGGGGCCCCGGCCGACGGCTGGATCCCTCCGCTCTCGCTCCTCGAGCCGTCCGCTCCCGCCGACAGCGGGCAGTCGGCCGAGGACCTCGACCAGCTCGGCCGCGTGCTGATCGAGAAGCTGCGCTCGTTCCATGTCGAGGGCGAGATCGTGGCGATCCACTCCGGCCCGGTGCTCACCCAGTTCGAAGTGAAGCCGGCGCCGGGGGTGAAGGTCAACCAGATCGCCAACCTGGCGGACGATCTGGCGCTGGCGATGCGTGCCCAGCGGATCCGCATCGTGGCGCCCATTCCCGGCAAGGGCGCGGTCGGGATCGAGATCCCGAACCCGCGGCCG
>JBHENR010000099.1:0-2891 GCA_046262555.1 Gemmatimonadota bacterium
CCAAGTCCGGCGCAACGGCGGGGACGGTGCTGCCGCGGACCGAACGCGACCTGCCGATTCAGTGGGTTGGTCTCGGCATCCTCGGGCTGGTGGGGCTCATTATGCTCTTCCCCGTGCTCCAGATGAACATCGTGGGCGCGCTGCTGATCGTCCTGTTCGGGTTCCTCTTCGTCACCGTTTCGTCGCGGCTGACGGGCGAAGTCGGCTCGACGTCGAATCCGATCTCGGGAATGACCTACGCCACGCTGATCCTCACCTGCCTGATCTTTCTGCTGCTGGGCTGGACCGAGGCGGCGTTCTTCGTCACCGCGCTGTCGGTCGGCGGCATCGTCTGCGTCGCGTCGTCCAACGGCGGGACCACCTCGCAGGACCTGAAGACGGGCTTCCTCGTCGGCGGCACACCGCGGAGCCAGCAGATCGCGATCATCATCGGGGCGTTCATCTCGGCGCTGCTGCTGGGTCCGATCCTGCTGCGGCTCAATGATGCGGCGACGACGTACATCCCGCGGGTGACGTACGAGGCGGTCGAGGGGGATGTGGCCTTGTCGCCGGCGGCAGCTTCCGGACTTGTGCCCTATGTCGCACCCGACGAGGCGCCCGAGGGCGGCGCATTTCGCGTGCTCGAAGTCCAGCCCGGTGTGCCGCCGCCCGCGCCGGACGTCTCCGCCGGGACGTACCTCGTCGGCCCCGAGGGCGACGTGGCCTACCGGGTGGTCGAGAACTTCCCGCAGGCCATGCGCGTGCGGCCGTCGGGGCTCACCCGGCGCGAGCGGATCCAGGGCGTGCAGGCGGGCATGGACGACCGCGAGTTCCGCGTCTGGCACAAGACCGACGACGCGGGCGGCCCCGCCGGCCGCTACCTGGTGGACGACGCCGGGACGCCCGTTTACCTGGTGGATCCCGGCATCAATGGCCTCCATCCCCAGCGCCCCGATGGCTCTCGCGTCAACAAGTTCGACGCGCCCAAGGCGGTGCTCGTCTCGTACTTGATTAAGGGGATTCTCAGCCAGGAGCTGCCCTGGGCGCTGGTGCTGCTGGGCGTCATGATCGCGTTCGTGCTGGAGATGGCCGGCATCAACGCGCTCGTCTTCGCCGTCGGCGTCTATCTGCCGCTCTCCACCTCGGCGCCCATCTTCATCGGCGGCCTGGTGCGCTGGGCAGTGGATCGCCAGATGCGGCGCACGCTCGCTCACAAGCGGCACACCGAGGAGGAGCTCGTCGCCCTTGGCGACAGGAGCCCCGGCGTGCTGATGGCGTCCGGCTACATCGCCGGCGGCGCCATTGCCGGCATCCTGATCGCGTTCATGGCTGGCGTCCTGACGGACTTCGATACGCGGATCCGGGAGTTCATGCTGGAGGCGAACCCGCTGTACAACGGGCCGTTCGCGGATGCGCTGTCGCTGATTCCGTTCGCGGTGTTGATAGCGATTTTGTACCTGACGGGGCGGGAGATCATTCTGGCGCGGAGTGGCCGCTGAGGATCGGGCGGAAGGCAGTACCGGGGTTGAACGAGTCGGTGATGCGCTGAATCCGGATTGCCGGCCTACACATGCGCCTCCGCGTACTCCTGAATATCATGCTCCGCCAGCAGATCCCGGAACCGCCGCAGCCCCTCCAGCTCCGCCGAGCCCAGCCGGTAGGTGAAGTGCTCCAGGTAGGCCTGTAACGTCTCAGCGTCCCCTAGTGGACCGGCATGCGCCGCCGCGATCTCGGCGTAATGCTCGTCCCCGATCGCCAGCGACCCGCTGAGGAACCCGGCGAACCGCTCCCGCTCGCGCCGCGGCACGGCCTGCCGCACGGCCCAGACCGCGAAAACGAAGGGGAGCTTCTGCCAAGCCCACCACTCGGCGGCGAGGTCGATCGCCCGCGCCCAGCCGCCCCGCTCGGGGTCGGCCATGACCTCGAGGGCACGGTCGCCGATCAGGAGCAACGCGTCGACCGACTCCCGCGGCGACCCCACGATCTCGCTCTCCGGCACCCACGTGACGTTGATGTCCCAGTAGGCGCCAGCCAGCAGCTCCAACAGCCGCTTGGACGTCGCCGATTCCCCAGTCACGCCGATCCGCTTCCCTCCCAGGCGCATGGGGGAATCGCTGGCGAAGAGGACCACCGACCGCACGTTCTCGCGGGCTGCGACGCCGACGGGGGGAATCACCAGCTCAAACGTGCCATCCACAGTGAAGAAGTCGGCCACCGCCATCAGGCCGGCGTCGATCACCCCGTCGCGGGCGGCATCGCCCAGCTTCCGGGGAACCATCGCGACGGTGTCGAACGGCGGCGCGTCGCCCCACCCGTAATAAAAGGGGGCGGCGTTGAGGTAGGGGATCTGGGCGACTTTCATGCGGCGCCGGGCCCGGCGGGGACGTTCAGGCGGCGTGCACCACGAGCTCGCGGTAGAGCGCGTCGCGCTCGACCGGGATCTTCCCGGCCGCGCGGATCATGCGGATCATCCGCTCGCGGGGATGGCCCAGCGCGCTCGCCGCGAGTGCGGCGTGGGCGATCTTCTCGACGCCGATCGTCCCGTCCAGGTCGCTGGCGCCGAAGTGGAGTCCCATCTCCGCCGTCTGCTCGCCCAGCATCACCCAGTACGACTTCACGTGCGGGATGTTGTCGAACACCAGCCGGCTCATCGCCAGGGTGCGCAGGTCCTCGATCGCCGAGGCCTGGCGGGGTACAACGTTCGTTGTACCGAGTTGATACTCGAGCGGGATAAAGGCGAGGAATCCGCCGGTCGTGTCCTGCTGATCCCGGAGCTTCAGCACGTGGTCCACCCGTTCGGCGTACGTCTCGATGTGGCCGTAGAGCAAAGTGCAGTTGGTGGGGAGGCCCATCCTGTGCGCGGCGTCGTGAACCCGCAGCCACTCCCGCTCGCCGATCTTCGTCTTGTAGAG
>JBHENR010000100.1:0-18464 GCA_046262555.1 Gemmatimonadota bacterium
GCTGGGTCGACCTGGGGGGCACCCGGCGCGTACACGCTCGACGGCCCGCCGGAGAGGATGCAGCCGGCCGGCTGCCAGGCGCGGATCGTTGCCGGGTCGAGCGTGCAGGGATGGATCTCGCAGTAGACCCGGAGCTCGCGAATACGGCGCGCGATGAGCTGCGTGAACTGGCTGCCGAAATCGAGGATCAGGATCCAGTTGCCGGGCACCCGCGGCGACGCGTCAGAGGGCATGGAACCGCACCGTGTGGGCCACCGTGTCATAGGCGGCCAGCGAGCCGATCTCCCCCACCCAGCCGCACACTTCCCCGGGATTGACGATCAGCGTCTCGCCGATCCGCCGCTCGTCGCGCGCATGGGTGTGTCCGTACACCACCAGATCGTGCGTCCCGGCCGCCGCTACCGCCTCGACCCCGCGGGGCTCGTGCATGACCAGCAGCCGCCGGCCACTGATCAGGGTCTCCCACCACTGGGTCTCGAGCCGGCCGCCGATCTCCGCGAAGACGCGCCCGAGCTGGTACAGGTCCCCGTCGTTGTTGCCGGTGATCCCATGGAGCGGCGCGGCCAGCCCCGCCAGTTCACGGACCGCGAACGGCGAGCAGTAATCCCCCGCGTGGATGACCAGCTCGACGCCGGTGGCGTTCAACCACGACACCGCCTGCCGGATCCGGATGCGATGATCGTGGGAATCGCTGAGCAGACCGATCAGCATGGTGGCGTGTGCCGCAGGCTGGCGATCAACGCCTCAAGCGGGCCGACCGTTTCCTTTCCGGTGGCGAGCGCGCGCACGGCGACCTGGCCGGTCGGCGTCTCGCCGCCGACGAGCACGGCGACGCGGGCCCCGACGGCCTCGGCCCGCTTGTGGTGTCGCGCGCGCGACTGGTCGATGAGCGCGAGATCCGTCCGCAGGCCCGCGTCCCGGAGCCGCCCCGCCACCGCGATGGCTGCCGCCCGATCCGACGGAGCGAGGGGAGCGACATAGGCGTCCAGTGCGGGGCCGGGGGCCGGCAGGCGGCCCCGGGCGGTGAGCAGCTCCTGCAGCACGGCATCCCCCAGCCCGAATCCCACCGCCGGCAGCGGCTCGCCACCAAAGGCGGCCAGCAGATCGTCGTACCGGCCGCCGCCACAGAGCGCCCGCAGCGCACCCGCCCGATCGTGCATCTCGAACACGACGCCAGTGTAGTAGGCGAGCCCGCGCACGATGCCGGGGTCGAAGGCGCAGTAGCCCCCCACGCCATACGCCGTGAGATACGTCGCGAGCTGGTCGAGCCGGCCCGCGGCTTCCGTGAGGTCGATCCCGCGCGGGGCGAGCGCCCGCTGCAGCGCCGCCAGGTCGCGAGCTCCGGTCGCCTCGAGCAGGACCGCCGCGGTCGGGCCGTCGACACCCAGCCGGGTCAGTGCGGCGGCGCCCTCCCCCGGGCCCGACCGCGGCAGCCGATCAAGCGCGGCGAAGACGGCGGGGTGGCTTTCGGCCGCGAGGCCCAAACCGTCCAGCACCGCGTCAAGCAGCCGCCGATCGCTGTACCGGACGGCGAAATCGTCGGCCTCGAGCCCGCACGCCCGCAGCACGTCAACACCGGCGGCAATGATCTCCGCGTCCGCCTCGATACCCGGCACGCCGAGGATGTCCAGGTTGAGCTGGAAGAACTCGCGCAGCCGGCCCCGCTGCGGTCGCTCGTAGCGGAACAACCGCGGAATCGAGTACCACCGGATCGGCTTGGGAAGGCCCTGGCTGCGGGCCGCCACCATCCGCGCCAGCGACGGCGTCATCTCGGGACGGAGCGCGACGGCCCGGCCGCCACGATCCTCGAACACGTACAGCTGTCCCGCGATTTCGTCACCCGACTTGCGGGTGTAGAGCTCCAGCGGCTCGAGCAGCGGCGCGTCCACCTCTTCGAAGCCGAACCGTTCGGCCACGTCCCGCCAGCGCGACGCCATCCAGCGCCGGACGCGCATCGCGTCGGGATAGAAATCGCGCATGCCCTTGAGGGGCGCGATCCGGCTCATCGACCCACCAGCGCGCCGTCCGGTCGTCCACCCCACGAGGCGCGGACGTTCCCGGTCAGGTAGGGGGTGTCCGGCTGCGCGCGGTCGAGGGCGACCAGGGCTTCGCCCACCGTGTGGAACGATCCCGTCACGAGGATTCCCCGGGCGGCGCCGGCCGCCATGGCGGAGCGGGCCTGCGCCAGTCCGCTGACGACGTCGTCGGCCCACGTCACGCCCTCGCGCGACGCCAGCTCCCCCGCCGCGGATGCGGCCGTCAGGCGGCGGGCCTCACCGGCGGTCGTCAAACCGCAGAGCCAGACGGGACCCGCCACGGAAGTCAGCGCATCGAGCATCGCCGGCCAGGCCTTGTCGGCGAGGAAGCCGGCCACGACCGCCCAGGGTCCGGCGGAGACGGCGGCGAGGGTCGCGGTCAGCGTCCCCACGGCGGCGGGGTTGTGGGCGACATCGAGCAGCAGGGGGGCGCCGTCGAGCGTCTGCCACTCGGTCCGCCCCGGTGGCGCGGTGGCCGCGAGCGCGCGACGCACGGCCGTTTCCTCCGGCGGGGCCGCCCCGAGTCGTTCCCAGGCCCGCAGCGCCAACGCCGCATCGTCGGCGAAGGCGGCGCCCGTCAGCGGCAGCGCCAGGCCGTCCCACCGCGCGGCGCCCGACGCGTAGTCGAACCGGGTGCGGCCGGGCGCGACGGCTTGCACCCCCCACTCCGCTTCGTCGGCGAGGTGGGCGAGCGGCGCGCCCGCGGCGGCCGCCGCCGCGGCGAGGGCGGAGGCCGCGGCCGCGTCGGGGAACGCACCCGCCAGGAGCGGCACCCCGGGCTTGGCGATGCCTCCCTTTTCGCGGGCGATGGCGGCCAGGTCGGCGCCGAGGTGGCGCTCGTGATCCAGCGCCACGCCGGTGACTACGGCGAGCGCCGGCGTCACCACGTTGGTGGCGTCGAGCCGGCCGCCGAGTCCCGTCTCGAGGATGGCGAGGTCCACGCGCTGGCGGGCAAACCAGTCGAACGCGATCAGCGTGGTCGCCTCGAAGTACGTCATGCGCCGGGCCTCAACCGGGGGCCCTACCCGGGACCAGCCCGCGGCCAGATCGGCGGCCGGAATCGGCCGGCCGTCCAGACAGATCCGCTCCCGCAGATCGACCACATGGGGCGAGGTGTAGCGGCCGGTGCGCAGCCCGTGGGCCGTGCCGAGGGCCGCCAGGCACGTCACCGTGGTGCCCTTGCCGTTAGTGCCCGCCACATGCACCGACGGCACCGCGCGCTCGGGGTGACCGAGCGAGGCGCAGACCGCGTGCATGTTGTCGAGACCCAGCCGGATGCCGAACGCTTCGAGCCGGTCGATCGCGGCCCGCGCCCCCGTATATCCCGTCACGCGCCCTCGGCGAGCGCCTCCCGCCCGAGCATCCAGCGCACCGTGCGCGAGACGGTGCGCCGCAGATCCTCCCGCGCCACGACCGCGTCCACGAAGCCATGCTCGAGGAGGAATTCGGCGGTCTGGAATTCGTCCGGTAGATCCTGGCCGATCGTCTGCTTGATCACGCGCGGGCCGGCGAAACCGATCTGGGCCTTGGGTTCCGCCAGGATCACGTCCCCCAGCATGGCGTACGAGGCGGTCACGCCGCCGGTGGTGGGATCGGTGTTGATGGCGAGAAACGGCAGGTGCTGGCGATCGAGCGCCGCCAGCAGCGCGCTGGTCTTCGCCATCTGCATCAGGGAGAGCACGCCCTCTTGCATGCGCGCCCCGCCGCTGGCCGACACGATGATCAGCGGCAGCCGCCGCTCGAGCGCGCGCTCGATCGCCCGGGCGGTCTTCTCCCCCACCACCGAGCCCATGCTGCCGCCCATGAAGGCGAAATCCATTACCCCGATCGACACGGCGACGCCGTCGATCGTGCCGATGCCGCACACGATCGCATCGGGACGGCCCGTGCGGGCGGCATACTCCGCCAGCCGCTGGGGGTAGGGCTTGGCGTCGACGAACTCGAGCGCGTCGAGACTCGCGAGATCGGCGTCGTGCGCCTGAAACGAGCCCGCATCGAGCAGCAGCTCGAGATAGTCGTCGGCGCCGATGCGGAAGTGATGCCCGCAGCGGGGGCAGACCCAGGCCTTCTGCGCCAGGTCCTTGCGGTAGAGGATGTCGCCGCACGACGGGCATTTCTGCCACAGGTCTCCCGGCAGCTCCGTCTTGGCGGTCGTTTCGATCTTCTTCTTGTCGCGCTTGAACCAGGTCATCTCCGGACTCCGGGTCGGAAGGCGGACCAAGGCTACGCCTGCGCCGGGTTCGAGTCCAGCACGCGCACCATCACCAGCGCGTCGTCACGCGGGCGCTCATAGTACCCCCGCCGCCGGCCGGCGCCGGCGAACGCCAACTCGCGTTAGAACGCCTGGGCGCCGGCATCCCCGGCCCGTACCTCGAGCCAGAGCGAGCGCGCCCCGCGCGCTGCGGCCGCGGCCAGAAACGCCTCCAGCAGGGTGCGGCCGACGCCCCGCCGCCGGGCTTCGCCGGCGACGGCGACGTTCGCCAGCTCGGCCTCGTCACTGGCCACCCACCCGACGGCGTAGCCGATCACCGCGTCCGCCCGGACGGCCACCCGGCCGAGCCCGGCCGGTAGCCGCAGGAAGCCGCCGAAGTCGGCCGCCCGCCAGGGCGACGGAAAGATCTGGCGCTCGAGGGCGGCGATCGCGGCGAGGTCCGGGGCCTCCAGCGGGCGGATCAGGACCCGCTCTGTGGGGGCCGGACTCATGGCCGCCGGGCACCCGGCCGGACATAGATCAGCGTCAGCGCCGCCGGTGTGGCCAGCCGGTGTCGGCCAGGATCGCGTACAACAATACGCGTAAGCGCTGCGGCCACCGTGGCGCCGGACCCGGCGTCAGGACTGGCCCGGTCGG
Source organism: Gemmatimonadota bacterium (assembly GCA_046262555.1). Taxonomy (GTDB): domain Bacteria; phylum Gemmatimonadota; class Gemmatimonadetes; order JACCXV01; family JAHWKZ01; genus JBHENR01. The sequence goes on from JBHENR010000100.1 coordinate 4,885, forward strand.
GCCCCACCTGCGGCGCCCCGTCGGCCAGCGCCTCGACCTCGGCGGGCTCGAGATCGTCCGGCCCCGCCAGTAGTCGCCACCCGTCCGTCTTGCGCGCATAGCGGGCTGCGTACTGGCGTCCCTGGCGGGCGTCGAGGAGAGCGCAGACCCGCCCCGCGTCCGGCGGAGCCCACGCCTCCGCCACCGCTTCCAGGGTGGGAACGGCATGCAGGGGAATGGCGCGCCCGTCCGCCAGCCCCAGCGCCAGCGCCGCCCCGATCCGGAGGCCGGCAAAAGAGCCCGGTCCGGCCGGCACCGCGAGGGCGTCGACGTCCACCCAGCCGAGCCCGGCCTCCGCCAGCAGCGCCTGGGCGAAAGGGGCGGTCTCGCGAAACGCCTGTCGCCACTGAAGCGGCCGCACCGCGACCGCTCCCTCCCGGCTGAGCGCCACCGCGGCGCCGGGCGTGGCGGTATCGATCGCCAGCACGATCATGTCGCCGCCGACTCGGTCAGGGCCGCCGCCAGCGCCTCCCACCCGTCGCCGACGCATTCCCCCGTCACCAGCCGCTGGCCGTCGCCGGCCGCGGCGGCGATGGTCACCGCGGCGCGGGGCAGGGTCACGTCCGGCGCGACCAGCTCCGGCCATTCGATGCACGTCACTCCGACGCCCGGCTGGAGCGCGTCCGGGTCGAGCGTCGCCAGGTCGTCGGGACCCGTCAGCCGATAGAGGTCGGCGTGGGTGAAGGGGCGCGCACCCGCGTATCGCAGCACGAGATTGTAGGTCGGGCTGGTGATCGCCTCGGACACGCCACAGCCCGCGCCCACGCCCTGGGCGAAGGTGGTTTTCCCGGCCCCCAGCGGCCCCTCGACCAGCACCACCGCGCGCTCCGGAGCGAGCCGTCCCACCAGGGCGCCGAGCTCCCGCATCGCCGCGGCATCGGGAGCGCGCCGCCGCCACCGCCAGCGGGGCGGGCTCAGGGCTCCTCGAGCCCGATCCGCTCGCGCAGCGTACCGGCTCGCCGGCCGCGGGTCGCGCCAGCCCCCCGCAGCTCGAACAGCTGATCGCGCACCAGCGCCGCAGTCTGGAAGTCGAGCCGCTCGGCGGCGGCCTGCATCTCCGCCTCCAGCGCCCGCTCGAGCTCCTCCCGTTCGAGCTCATCGGCCACGCCGCGCACCCGCTCGCGCACGACCCGCGCCCGGCTCGACGTGGTGGCGCGCGAATCGGCCACCGAGGTCGTCTGCATGATCTGCTCCTGGGTCTTGAGGATCGACTCGGGCACGATCCCGTGCTCGGCGTTGTGGGCCGCCTGGAGCGCGCGGCGCCGCTCCGTCTCGCTCATCATCCACCGCATCGAATCGGTGATCCGGTCGGCGTAGAGGATGACGCGGCCATGGAGGTTGCGCGCGGCCCGGCCAGCGGTCTGAATGAGCGCCGTGGCCGATCGCAGGAACCCCTCCTTGTCGGCGTCGAGCACCGCCACCAGCGACACCTCCGGGAGATCCAGCCCCTCGCGCAACAGGTTGATCCCCACCAGCACGTCGAACGTCCCCATCCGCAGGCCGCGCAGGATCTCCATCCGCTCGATGACTTCGATGTCGGCGTGCATGTACCGCACCCGGACGCCCGCCTCGGTGAGATAGTCCGCCAGGTCCTCGGCCATCCGCTTGGTGAGGGTCGTGACGAGCACCCGCTCGCCGACCGCCTCGCGCCGCCGGAGCTCCTCGAGCAGGTCGTCCACCTGGCCGCGGACGGGCCGCACCACGACCTCGGGGTCGAGCAGCCCCGTCGGACGGATGATCTGCTCGACGATGACCCCGCCCGACTGGGCGAGCTCGAAATCGCCGGGCGTCGCGGAGACGAAGATCGTGTGCCGCATGTACGCCTCGACCTCGGCGTACCGCAGCGGCCGGTTGTCGAGCGCCGACGGCAGCCGGTAGCCGTGCTCGATCAGGGTCTCCTTGCGCGAACGGTCGCCGGCGTACATCCCGCCGATCTGGGGCACGCTGACGTGGGACTCGTCGATGACGAACAGGAAATCAGCCGGGAAGTAGTCCAGCAGGCAGGCCGGGCGCTCGCCCGAAGCCCGTCCCGAGATGTGGCGCGAATAATTCTCGATTCCCGCGCAGTACCCCATCTCCTGCATCATCTCCATGTCGAAGCGGGTGCGGGTCTCCAGCTTGTGCGCCTCGAGGATCCGCCCCCCGGCGCGCAGCACCTCCAGCCGCTCGTCGAGTTCGATGGCGATCGCCTTGACGGCATGCTCCAGCTTGGGCCGCGTGGTCACGAAATGCTTGGCCGGATAGACCGCCGTCCGGGGAAGGGTCTGGATCGTCGTCCCCCGCATCGGATCGAACTTGGCGATCCGCTCGATCGTATCGCCCCACAACTCGATTCGGACCGCCTGTTCCTCGTAGGCGGGGAAGATCTCGATCACGTCGCCCCGCACCCGGAACGCGCCCGGCCCGAAGGCGAAGTCGTCGCGGCGGTACTGGATTCGCACCAGCTCGGCGAGCAGCTGCTCGCGCGCCATCGTCTGACCGGTCTCGAGGACCACCATCAGCTCGCGATACTCGCGCGGGTTGCCCAGCCCATAGATCGCCGACACCGACGCCACCACGATCACGTCCTCCCGCTCGATCAGCGACGACGTCGCCCGCAGCCGCAGCCGGTCGATGTCCTCATTGATCGAGGCGTCCTTCTCGATGTACGTATCGGTGGCCGGGACGTACGCCTCGGGCTGGTAGTAGTCATAGTAGGAGATGAAGTATTCGACCGCGTTGTGAGGAAACAGCTGCCGCAGCTCGCCGTACAGCTGGGCGGCCAGGGTCTTGTTGTGTGACAGCACCAGAGTCGGCAGGCCGGTGGCCGCGATCACGTGACTGAGGGTGAACGTCTTGCCGGTGCCGGTCGCCCCGAGCAGCGTCTGGAACCGCCGGCCCGAGGTCACGCCTTCCGTCAGGGCGGCGATCGCGCGCGGCTGGTCGCCCGCGGGAATGAGATCGGTGACGAGCTCGAAGGTGGCCATCAGGTGGGGGACACCCGGCCGGATTCCCCGCCGAGCTCGTGGGAGCCGACGTACTCCTTCCGTTCCACCTCGAGAATGCCATCGATGGATTTCATCGCCGAAATGACCTTCGTCAAGTGATCGAGGTTCTTGACTTCCACCACGAAGGCGCCCTCGATCCCGGTCTCGGTGGTGCTCAGATCGGCGCTCCGGATGTCGGTTGAGCTCCGCGAGACCGCGCCCGCCACGTCGGCGAAGAGCCCCCGGCGGTCGGTGCCGGTGACGACCAGTCGGACGATGAACGTCTGGGCGCCGGCCGTGTCCCACCGCACGTCGATCTTCCGCTCGCGGGCGTCGGTGAGGTTGAGCAGGCTGGGACAGTCCGCCCGATGGACCGAGACCCCCCGCCCCCGCGTCACGTAGCCGAGAATCTCGTCGCCGGGGACCGGCTGGCAGCACTGGCTGAAGCGGACCATCAGGTTGTCCATCCCCTGAATCCGCACCCCCTGGGGCCGGCCCGTCACCCGCTCGACCAGCCGCTCGAAGGCGGTCGCCGGCTTGCGTTCGACGGCACGCTCCTCGGGAAACAGGACGTTCCAGACCTGACTGATGGTGAGATCGCCCCGCCCCAGCGCGGCATGCAGCGCGTCGCGGCCGGACAAATGGAAATGGAGGCCGGTCCGCTCGAGCGCCGCCTCGTCGGGTTTCCGCACGCGGTTGCGCCGGTACTCTTTCTCCAGCAGCTCCGCGCCCAGGATGACCGAGCCGTCGAACTCCTGCGCCCGAATGGTGCGACGGATCAGCGAGCGCGCCTTGGACGTGCGGACGAAATGGAGCCAGTCGCGCGTCGGCCGCTGAGAGGCACTGGTCAGGATCTCGATCGTGTCGCCGGAGCGCAGTTCCCGGTGGAGCGGGACCATGCGGCCGTTGACCCGCGCCCCCGAGCACCGCATCCCCACCTGGGTGTGCACCTGAAAGGCGAAGTCGATCGGGGTGGAGCCCGCCGGCAGCTGGATCACGTCGCCGCGGGGCGTGAAGACAAAGATCTCGTCCTTGTAGAGATCGATCCGCAGGTACTCCAGGAACTCCTCGGGATCGGTCATGTCCTGCTGCCATTCGAGAATCTGGCGGAACCACGCCAGCTGGTCGTCCACTTCCGTGCCCTCGATACCCTCCTTGTACTTCCAGTGGGCCGCGATCCCCACCTCGGCGGTGCGGTGCATCTCCCACGTCCGGATCTGGATCTCGTAGAGCGTGCCACCGGGACCGAAAACGGTCGTGTGGAGCGACTGGTAGCGATTGGACTTCGGCGTGGCGATGTAGTCCTTAAACCGCTCGTGGACCGGCGTCCAGAGCGTGTGGGTCAGCCCGAGCGCGTGATAGCAGTCCCGCACCGTGTCGGTCAGCACGCGGATCGCCAGCAGATCATAGATCTCCTCGTACGGTTTCTCCCGCGCCAGCATCTTCTTGCGGATGGACCACAGGTGTTTGGGACGTCCGGTGATCTCGGCGGGTACGCTGGCGGCGTCGAGCGCATCCTGCAGCGGCCCGGCGATCGCCGCGATCAGCCGTTCGCGTTCCTTGCGCTTTCCCTGAACCTGCCGGGCGAGCGTACGGTAGGCCTCCGGCTCGAGAAATTTGAACGCCAGGTCCTCCAGCTCCCATCGCACCGTGGCCATGCCGAACCGGTGCGCCAGCGGCGCATAGATGTCGCGCGTCTCATGGGCGATCCGCTGCTGCTTCTCCTCCGGCAGATACTCGAGCGTCCGCATGTTGTGGACGCGGTCGGCGAGCTTGATCATGATGATGCGGATGTCCCGCGCCATCGACAGCAGCAGCTTGCGATAGTTCTCCACCTGCCGCTCCTCCCGCGAGCGGAATTTCAGGTGGCCGATCTTGGTGACGCCGTCGACGAGCTGGGCGACCTCCGTCCCGAAGGCGGCCGCCACGTCCTCCACCGTCGTCTCCGTGTCCTCGACGACGTCATGCAGCAGCGCGGCCGCGATCGTCGTCGTATCGACCAGATGGAGCTCGAGCAGAATCCCCGCCAGCTCGGCGGCATGGGAGATGAAAGGCTCTCCGGACAGCCGCTTCTGCCCCCCGTGCGCCAGCTCCCCGAACGCATAGGCGCGCTCGATCACGACCCGGTCGAGCCGGTCCCCGAAGGGTTCGAGCGCCTGGAGGAATTCCCGCTTGTCCATAGCACGAAAGAATACCCTGGGGCACTGAGGGCAGCACGGGGCGCTGAGGGCGGCGAATCTCTGCGCTCTGCTCCTCAGTCGGACCTGCGGCGTACTTGTCAGTACGCCTCGGTCCTCCTTCCGGGCGCGCCTTGATCTTCGCCACCCTGAGCGCCCTCGACCAGATTCAAGCCGCGGCGCGTCGCGGGACGCGCCCACACGCACCCCACACCCCCCATCGCCCACATCGTTTTGTAGGCGGCTCAAGATGGTGCAAATCAAGGCGCGCGACTGAGGTCATCCCGAGGCGCAATGGGAATTGCGCCGCAGGGTGGCCGAAGGAGCGCAACGCCGAGTTGCGCCATCTTCAGCCGCCGGCACTCACCCCCAGGTAGGCGGCTCAAGGTGGGCAAGATCAAGGCGCGCACCGCAGGGTTCCCGAGGCGTAATGGAAATTACGCCGCAGGGAGCCCGAGGATGCGCAACGCAGAGATTGCCCGCCTTCAGCCGCCGAGGCTAGAGGAGGCCGGAGTCTTTGAAGGAGAAGTACGAGTCGGAGCCGATGATCACGTGATCGTGCAGCGGCACATCCAGCAGCCGTCCCGCCTCTCCCAGCACCCGCGTCACCTCGCGATCCTCCCGGCTCGGCGCCGGATCCCCCGAGGGGTGGTTGTGGGCGATGATGAGACCGGCGGCGGCGCACGCCAGGGCGGGCTTGAACACCTCGCGGGGGTGAACGATGCTGGCGTTGAGGGAGCCGACCGAGACGGTGACCTCCCGCACCAATTCATTGCGGGTGTTGAGACAGAGCACGAGGAACCGCTCCCGCTGGCCGTCGCGCAGCTCGAGCGCCAGATGGCGCCAGACGGCCCGTGGCGAGGCCAGCACGGGCTGGCGCTCGCGACGCTCCCGCTGGAGCCGGCGTCCCAGCTCGCAGGCCGCGGCCAGTCGGGCGGCGGTGGCGGCGCCCATGCCGTCGATCTGCGCCAGCTCGACGAGCGGGCGGACGGCGAGATGTCGCAGGGTCGGATAGGTGGTGATCAGCCGCCGGGCGATCGCATCCGCGGGCCAGCGACGGGTCCCGCTGCCGATCAGGAGCGTCAACAGCTCGACGGTGGAGAGGGCCGCCGCACCCAGGCGCTCGAGCCGCTCGCGCGGCCGCTCCGCTTCCGGCCATTCTCTGACGCCCGGCATGCGGGCGTGTCGTGCAAACCACAGGCCGCGGGCGCGGCTAGCGCGACATGCTACTGATCAGCTCGGCGTTGGTCTTGGTGCGCTTGATGCGCTCGATGAGGAATTCCGCCGCCTCGGTCGTCCGCATCTCGGACAGGAAGCGGCGCAGCAGCCGCAGCCGCTCGAGGTCCTCCTCGGCATAGAGCAGCTCTTCCCGGCGGGTGCCGCTGGCGGTGACGTCGATGGCCGGCCAGATGCGCTGGTCCGCCAGGTCGCGGGAGAGCACGATCTCGGTGTTTCCGGTGCCCTTGAATTCCTCGAAGATGACTTCGTCCGCTCGGCTGCCGGTGTCGATCAGGGCGGTGGCGACGATCGTCAGACTGCCGCCCAGATCCCCGACGACTTTCCGGGCCGATCCGAAGAACCGCTTCGGCGCCTCGAGCGCGCCGGCCTCGATGCCCCCGGACATCGTCCGCCCGCTCGACCGTTCGGTGGCGTTGTAGGCGCGGGCCAGCCGCGTGATCGAATCGAGCACCAGCACCACGTCCTTCCCCGACTCCACCAGCCGGCGGGCGCGCTCGAGCGCCATCTCGGCCACCTGCACGTGCCGGTCGGGAGGGAAGTCGAACGAGGAGGCGATCGTTTCCCCGCGCCCCAGCGACTCCACCATGCGTTGCATCTCGGTGACTTCCTCGGGGCGTTCGTCGACCAGCAGGACGATCAGCTCGGCCTTCGGGTAGTTGGTCGCGACACCCTGGAGGACCGCCTGCAGCAGCATCGTCTTTCCCGCCTTCGACGGGGCCACGATGAGTGCGCGTTGGCCCTTCCCCAGCGGCACGACCAGGTCCAGGATGCGGGTCGTTACCGCCGCCCCGTTGGCGCGGGGATTCGCGTCGTCCCCGACGATTTCCAGCCGCAGTTGCTCGTCGGGATGGGCTGCCCGCAGCTTGTCGAAATGGGGCCGCGCGAGAGCATGTTCGGGCGGCTCGCCGTTGACCGTGGTCACGCTCTTCAGCGGCGCCAGCTTTCCCTTACCGGGCGGGGACCCTAGCTCGCCGTCCACGGCGTCTCCGCGGCGCAGGCCGTACGTCTCGATCAGCCGGGCCGGCACGTAGACATCGTCGTCGCCGGGCAGGTAGGAGTTGCGGAACCGGCGCAGAATCCCGGCGCCGCCGGACAGACGGTCGAGTACTCCGATCATGTGGGCCAATCCTCCAGCGGAATAAAGATCAGGGGGTTACACGCCATGGCACTTCTTGTACTTCTTCCCGCTGCCGCAGGGGCAGGGATCGTTCCGTCCAACCTTGTCGTTCTCGCGCACGAAGGGTTCGGCCGCGGCCACCACGCCCCCACTGTCCGCGGATTCGGTCACCGCTCGGATGCCGGCATCCAGTGACCGCGGAGCGAGGCGAGCCGGCGCGTCCTCCCGCTCGCCGCCGCCGATCGACGCCACCCCGGCCAGCGCCGGGGCCGGCGCGTGCAGGGCGACCTGCTGGCGCGCGATCCGCTCCCGCCGGCGGCGCTCGTCGGCCGCGATCGGCGCGCTATCGACGAGCTGGACGCGATACAGCATCGCCGCTGCGCTCGTCCGCAGGTCGTCCATCATCTCGACGAACATCTCGAAGGCTTCCTTCTTGTACTCGATCAGCGGATCGCGCTGGCCCCACGCCCGATACTGAATGCCGCCCTTGAGCTGATCGAGCTCATAGAGATGATCGCGCCACTTCTCGTCGATCACGCGGAGCAGCACCTGGCGGATAATCGCCTGCGCGCGATCCTCCCCCCACTCCTCGACCCGGCGGGAGAAGGCGCCGTCGAGCTCGGAACGGATGCGAGCCGCGATCTCGGTGGGGGTCTCGGGCAGGTCGTCGGCGAGGGCCCCGCGCGCGGGTGCGGCCGCGGGGTCCTCGCCGGGTTCCCGTTCGTCGTCGAACCGGTGGTCCTGCGCCAGGCCGTCGAGCCAGACGAAGGGCAGGAGGAACGACCGCCGCAGCTCCTCCTGCAGCCCGATCACGTCCCAGGTCGTAGCCTCGGTCTCTCCCTCCAGGTACTGGGCCACCCGCCCGTCCGACGCATCGTGAATGATCTCGCGGGCCTCGCCGAACACCGCCTCGCCGTCGCCCTCGAGCGCGCGCAGGCGCATGGCGTAGATCACCTCGCGCTGCTTGTTCATCACGTCATCGTATTCAAGCAGCCGCTTGCGGATCTCGAAGTTGTTGATTTCGACCTTTTTCTGGGCGCGCTCGATAGAACGGGTCACCAGCGAGTGGGTGATCACTTCCCCTTCTTCGGCGCCGAGGCGATCCATCACCGCGGCGATGCGCTCGGAGCCGAACAGTCGCATCAGGTCGTCTTCGAGCGACAGGTAAAAGCGCGACGCCCCCGGGTCCCCCTGCCGCCCGGCCCGGCCGCGTAGCTGGCGATCGATCCGCCGCGACTCGTGCCGCTCGGTGCCGATGATGTGGAGGCCCCACGGCAGCCCCTCCGAGACGAGCCCGTTGAGCGTCGTCGCGGTGTACCCTTCCGGCAGATCCTCCACCCGGAACTCCGGCCAGCCGTCGGGCACGACGCCCGGGCCCAGCTTGATGTCAGTCCCCCGCCCCGCCATGTTGGTGGCGATCGTGATCGCTCCCGGCTGGCCGGCGCGGGCGACGATTTCCGCCTCCTTCTGGTGGTGCTTGGCGTTCAGCACGCTGTGGGGCAGGTTGCGGCGCTGCAAGAGCCGGGACAGCGTCTCGGATACCTCGACCGAGACCGTGCCGACCAGCACCGGGCGCTGCTGCGCGTGCTCGTGCTCGACCTCCTCGACGATGGCGTTGTACTTCTCGCGCCGCGTGCGGTAGACGAGGTCGTCCATGTCGCTGCGCAGGATCGGCTTGTTGGTCGGGATGACCACCACGTCCATCTTGTAGATCTCGAAGAACTCCCCTTCCTCGGTCTCCGCGGTTCCCGTCATGCCGGCGAGTTTCTCGTACTGGCGGTAGTAGTTCTGAATCGTGATCGTGGCCAGCGTCTGCGTCTCGCCTTCGATCTGCACGCCCTCCTTGGCCTCGATCGCCTGGTGCATGCCGTCCGAGTAGCGCCGACCCGGCATCAGCCGGCCGGTGAACGTGTCGACGATCAGCACCTTGCCGTCCTGGACGACGTATTCGACGTCCTTCTCGAACAGCGTGTACGCCTTCAGCAGCTGGCTGATGTTGTGGATCGTCTCGCTCTTCTCGGCGTAGTCCCGCTCGAGCCCGGTCCGCCGCTCATTCCGTTCCGCTTCGGTGAGCTCGGGGTCGGTGTCCAGGGCGTGCATCGCCTGCGACAGATCGGGGACCACGAACAGCTCGGGGTCCTGCGGCGCGATCCGTTCGCGTCCCTGATCGGTCAGATGCGCGTCGTGGCCCTTCTCGTCCATCGCGAACAGCAGCGCCTCGTCGAGCTCATGCACCCGCTTATCGCGCATGAAATCGGCTTCCACCTTCTGCAGCAGGCGCTTGGCTCCGGCCTCGTTGAGGACTTTCATCAGGCGATTGTTCTTGGGCATGCCGCGGCGCGCCTGGAACAGTTTGATTCCGGCCTCATAGCGGGCGTCCTCCTCGCCGTCCTCCAGGTGCGCTTCGGCTTCGGCGACGAGCTGGTTGACGACCCGGGTCTGGTCCCGGACGAGGCGCTCGACCAGCGGCTTGAGCCGGCCATACTGGGACGTATCCTGAGTGGTCGGGCCGGAGATGATGAGCGGCGTCCGGGCCTCGTCGATCAGGACCGAGTCCACCTCGTCCACGATCGCGAAGTGGTGCCCGCGCTGGACGCGGAACTCGAGCTGCACCGCCATGTTGTCGCGCAGATAGTCGAACCCGAACTCGTTGTTGGTGCCATACGTGACATCGCAGGCGTACATCTCGCGCCGCTGATCCGACGGCATGGAATTCTGGATGATGCCCACGGTCAGCCCCAGCCAGCGCAGGATCTCGCCCACCCATTCCGCGTCGCGGCGGGCCAGGTAGTCGTTCACCGTGACGAGGTGCACCCCCCGGCCGCTCAGGGCATTGAGATACAGCGGCATGACCGCGACCAGCGTCTTGCCTTCGCCGGTGGCCATTTCGGCGATCTTTCCCTCGTGGAGCACGATCCCTCCGAAGAGCTGGACGTCGTAGGGGATCATGTCCCAGACCCATTCCTGCCCCGTCACCGACCAGGCCCGGCCCACGTTGCGGCGGCACGCCTCCTTCACCACCGCGAACGCCTCGGGCAGGAGATCGTCGAGCGACTCCCCCCCGGCGATGCGGGCGCGGAACGTCTCGGTGTGCGCCTTCACCTCCTCGTCAGACTGGTCGGCGAGCTCGGCGGCGAGGGCATCGATCTCCTCGACGATGGGCCAGACGCGTTTCCGCTCCCGGGCGTGCTTGTCCCCGACGAACAGCTTGAGCAGGGTATTCAGGACCACGTTGGCCTCTCCAGGAATACCGTCCATGGGGAACCGGCGCCGCCGGCCGGATCAGGTGCGGAGGCGCGCTGGACGACGATCGGGGTCAGGGCAGGGCAGTCAACCGGTGGAACCCGGCGGAAAGCAGAATCTACCGCTTCTGCCCCGGGGCTACAATGGGCGGCTCGGGGGCCCGCCGGGTCCATCCCCCGCGGGGCGATAGAGACCGCGTTCGTGGATGAACGCTTCTACCCCTGGCGGCACCCAGTACCGAATGGATCGCCCCGCCGCCACGCGCTCCCGGATCACGGTCGAGGAGATGCCCAGGGCGGGCACGGGAACCACGCGGCAGGGCGTGCCGTCCGGCAGTCGGGGGGGGCTCTCCTCCTCGACGCCGCCCCGTGTGACCACCACGATCTCCGCCAACGCCGCCAGCTGCCCGACCTCGCGCCACGCCGGCAGCTCGTCTACCAGGTCGCGCCCGAGGCACAGCGTCCAGTCCGTGTCCGGCTCGCGCTCCTGCAGGAGCCGCAGCGTTTCGACCGTGTACGAGATGCCGCCGCGCTGCACTTCGATCCGGTCGGCGGCCAGCCCCGCGTCACCGGCCACCGCCAGCTCGACCATGAGCGCGCGGTCCGTCGGGCTGGCGGCGGCTTCCCCCTTGAAGGGGTGACGGTGGGACGGCACGAGGACGACGTGATCCAGCCCCCGGGCCTCGCGCACGATGTGGGCGACGATCAGGTGCGCGAGGTGGGGCGGATTGAATGTGCCGCCCAGGACCCCCTTGCGGATCGTCACCGCACGGCCGTCACCGCGCCGGCCGCCGCCCGGCCCGCCACCGGCCGGCACGCGGATGCCAGCGTATCCGGCAGCGCTCCCGACGCCTCCGAGTCCGGATAGGTCTCGCGCAACCGTGTCGCCACCTCCATCGCCCGATCCCCGAGCCCCTGGGCGCAGAACGTCCGCGCCAGCAGCGCGTACCCGGCGGGCATCCACGACGAGTCGGTGAAGTGGGCGATCAGGTCCGCCAGGTACAGCTCGGCGGCCTTGTAGTCCTCATTGCCGAAGTAGAACGCCGCGTTGAGGTACACCTTCTCCGCCAGCTTGTCCCGCAACCGCGCGCGGGCGGCGCGGGCCTCCTCCACCAGCTCGCTCTGCGGATACTCCGTCAACAGCCGCTCGTACACGTTGATCGCGCGTTCGGTATCGCGTTGATCGAGCTCCGGACGCAGCGACATCTCCTGGTACGCCGCCGCCGCCGCCGCCAGCGCGGCCGCTGCCCGGGGTTCGGCGGGATACGACCGCTGATAGTTCAGGTACTCCTGGGCGGCCGTCGCCCAATCTTCCGTCTCATCGTAGGCCCGGGCCGTCATCCAGCGCGCCTCGGGGATGCGTGGATCCTGGGGATAGTTGAACACGAACGTCTGGAGCGCGGTGACGGCGTCGGTGTACTCCTCCGCTTCAAACCGGCTGACCGCCAGGGCATACTGTTCGTTTGCCGGCAGCACCACCGTGTCCGGGGTCGAGGCGCACGCCGCCAGCGCGACCAGGCCGATGCCCACGATCGCCCTCACGGCCGCGCCTGCCGGGACCGCCCGCGAGCGGCGCGGGCGCGATCCGCCGCCACCAGTTCCGCGGTCAACAGCGGGAGCCCGAACTCGATCTGCTTCACCCGCCGGAACGCTTCCAGCGCGGGACGGGAACTGGGCGAGGGGTCCCGGGCCAGGATGCGCTGATAGTGCGCCAGGGCAGCCCCGCGGTCCCCCTCCCGTTCGGCGATCCGCGCCAGCACCAGCTCCGCCTCGTCGAGCCGGCGCACCGGCTCGCCGGTGCGGATCATCACATCGATGTACCGCTTCGCGCTGGCGAAATCGTCATTGGCGAAGGCCCGCTCGGCCAGCTGAAAGGCGCATTCCCCCGTCTGGTACTTGGCGTCCCCGGCGCGCGAGCCCTCCCCGCGCGTCACCACCAGATAGCGGCGGAAGTACGGCAGGGCGGCGGCGCAGTGGCGCTTCCGCTCGAACGCCTCGCCGAGCCGGATATAGACGTTCGGCGGCGCCTGATCGGCCGCCTGGGCCAGGCCCAGCAGATAGGCGCTAATCGCCTGGTCGTAATCGGGCCGGGCGAACGCGGCATCGCCGAGGGTGAAGTAGAGGGCGCCCAGGTTGGCGGTCGAATCGCGCGCCAGCAGCCAGTCGATCGCCTGCAGCGCCGAGAACGTGTCGCCGAGGGCGTTCCACCGGTAGGCATGCAGCTGATACAGCGCGATGACTTCGCCCCAGTGCTCCGGGTCGTCCGTCACCAGCCGGGCGAAAACCCCGTTGGCGGCGCTGAAGTTCTTCGACCGCAGGGCCAGGGTTCCCGCCTTCACCCGCAGCTCCGACGGCTGATCCGTTCCCGCCTCGTCCAGGGCGAGCTGATACTCGACCAGGGCGTCGACATAGTCCCCCTGGGCGCTGTACCGGTCGCCGCGCTCCTCGTACCGGGCGATCCGGGGGTTGCAGGCCGCGCCGATCAGCACCCCCACCCCCAGGCCGAGCCCGGTCCACTGACGGCCCGTCATCCGCGGTCCCCCCGCAGCGCCGGATTCATCTCGGGATCGTTGTACATCTTGAACTGCCGGTAGCACCGGAAACGCCGGCGCCCACTCTCCAGGTCGGCCGTCAGCACCTCCAGGCATCCGGCCAGATCGGACCGCTGGACCTTCAGGATTCCGAGCCGCTCGCCGCACTCCGCGCGATGCTCGTCCACGGCGTCGACCCGCGCCGCCTCCTCGCCCATATGGTAGATCTTGAGAGCCAGGATCGAGAGCCGGTCGATGATCGCCCCCGG
>JBHENR010000101.1:0-4929 GCA_046262555.1 Gemmatimonadota bacterium
CCGCTACGCCGCCCAGGTCATCGCCAACGCCCGGGCCCTCGCCGACGCCTGCCAGGCGCGCGGCTACCGGGTCGTGACGGGGGGGACCGACTCGCATCTGTTTCTGCTCGACCTGCGGACGACCCCGCTCACCGGCAAGGCCGCCGAGGAGGTGCTCGGCGCCGCCGGCATCACCGTCAACAAGAACACCGTTCCGGGGGAGTCGCGCAGCCCCTTCATCACCAGCGGCGTTCGGATCGGCACGCCGGCGGTGACGACGCGGGGGCTGGCCGAGCCCGACATGGCGCGCATCGGGGGCTGGATCGCTGACGTATTGGACGGGGCGGGCGACCGGACGGTGCAACAGCGCATCCGCGAGGACGTGCGGGAGCTGTGCGCCGCCTTTCCACTCTATGCGGGGTGGCGCGCGCGCGAAGATCGGCCCGTCCCAATGGCTTGACGTCCACGCGCGCGCGCCTCTACCTTGGACTTCCCCTGAGCCCGGAGCGGCGCATGACGGAGCGGTCGAAACGGAGCACCCCGGTGGACGACCTGCTGGCTGACGTCGAGTCGTACATCGACGACCTGTTTCAGTCGCGCCTCCCGTTCGCCCTCCACGCCGAGCCCCGCTGGACGCCCCCGACCGACGTCTACGAGACCGAACAGGAGTTCCTCGTCACGATGGCGATTCCCGGCATGCGGGTGGAGGACATCACGGTGCAGTTCGAGCGGGATATCCTGCGCGTCCGGGGCGTGCGCCGGGAGCCCTGCGGGGAGGGCCGGCGCTACCACACGCTGGAAATCCCGCTGGGCGCGTTCGAGCGGCGGGTGCGCGTGCGGCGGCCGATCCGCGCCGACGCCACACGGGTCGCCTACGGCCAGGGGCTGCTGCGCGTCGTCCTGCCGAAAGTCGCGCAGGAACGGACGGAGGTGCCGATCGACTGATGGACAGCTATCACCTCGACCTCGGCACGCGGGATCGGCTGCAGACGCTCGACGGTCGCTACGACGAGCGGGCGTATGCCTTCGTGCTGGCGTCGCTCGAGGACGTCGTCTCGCGCCTGCCGCGCCGCCGCCACGTCTCCGGCCGCGAGCTCGCCGGCGGCTGCCGGGAACTGGCGCTGCGGCTTTACGGGCCGCTCGCCAAGACGGTGCTCCAGCATTGGAACGTGCGCACGACCCGTGATTTCGGCGAGGTCGTCTTTAATCTGCTGGAGGTCGGGGTGCTGTCGAAGGACGACGCCGATGCGCGGACCGACTTCGACGACCTGTTCGATTTCACCGAAGTCTTCGAGACCCACTATCCCTGGGGAGGGCGCTCGCGGGCCTGAACGGATGTTGGGGTGAGGGAGGGGAGGTGACGACGATGGAACCGCAATGGCCGACCTGCCAGAAGTGCGACACCGGTGTCCTGATCCCCCTGTCCGACTACGGCCGTGACGGTGCGACGATCCGCTACAAGGCGTGGCTCTGCACCAATCCCGCCTGCGGATTCAATGTACGCATCGACAACGGCGAAATCTCGGTCGGGCGGGCGATCGGGCCCGCGGTCAAGTAACGGGTGGTCCGGGCAGTCATCTTCGACCTCGACAATACGCTGGTCGATTTCATGTCGATGAAGCGGCTGGCGGTGGACGCCGCCATCGACGCGATGATCGATGCCGGATTGACCCTCGATCGCGCCGGCGCCGAACGCGAGATTCAGGCGATCTACGATCGCGAGGGGATCGAGTATCAGCGGGTCTTCGATGATTTTCTCGAAGCCCAGCTCGGGTACCTGGACTACCGGATCCTGGCCGCGGGCATCGTCGCCTACCGGCGGGCTCGCGAAGCGGCGCTGGTGCTGTATCCCCACGTCACGTCGACGCTGATGACCCTGCTCAAACGCGGCCTGCGGCTGGCGGTCGTGTCCGATGCGCCGCGGCGCGAAGCGTGGCTCCGCCTCTGCTATCTGAATCTGCATCACGTCTTCGACGTCGTCGTGACGTTCGAGGACACCGGGGAGCGCAAGCCGTCGCCGGCGCCGTTCCGGCTGGCGCTGGAGCGCCTCGGCGTCGCGCCGGAGGAGGCGCTGATGGTGGGAGACTGGCCGGAACGGGACGTCGTCGGCGCGATGCAGGCGGGACTGCGGACGGCCTTCGCGCGTTACGGCGACACCTTCGGGACCGAGCACTCCGGCGCCGACTTCGAGCTGGCTGACGCGCAGGCGTTGCTCGAGGTCATCGGCGAGCTGAACGCGGAATGAGCGACTGCGTGTTCTGCCGGATCGGGGACGGCTCGCTGCCGGCTGACGTCGTCGCGGAAGGTGACGCGTGGGTCGCGTTCCGCGATCTCCAGCCCCAGGCGCCGACCCATCTCCTGATCATTCCCCGCCGGCATGTTGCTACCGCCAATGATCTGGTCGGCGCCGATGACGCGCTGATGGGGGAGCTGGTGCGGGCCGCCGCCGAGATCGCCGCCCGCGAGGGGGTGGCCGAGGCCGGGTACCGGCTGGTCTGCAATACCAACCGCGGCGCCGGACAGAGCGTGTTTCACCTCCACCTCCACCTGCTGGCCGGCCGGCCGCTGGCCTGGCCGCCGGGTTGATGAGCGCGCTCCTCGACCGGTTGCGCGGGGATCAGACGTTGGCGCTCAAGGCGGGCGATCGGCTGCGCCTCGGCACGCTGCGGCTCCTCTCGAGCGAGCTGACGAATCGCCGGATCGAGCTGGGCCGTGAGCTGACGGACGACGAGGTGATCGGTGTGCTGACGCGGGCCCGCAAGCAACGGCTCGAGTCGGAGGAGCAGTTCACGCGCGGTGCGCGGCCCGAGCTCGCCGCGCGCGAGGCGGCCGAAGCCGTCATCATCCAGGAGTACCTGCCGGCTCCGCTCGATGAGGCCGCGCTGGACGCTTTGATCGGCGAGGCGATCGCCGAAACCGGCGCCACCGGCGTCAAGCAGATGGGGGCCGTCATGGCGCAGCTGCGGCCGGCGATCATCGGACGCGCCGATGCCGCCGTCGTGAGCCGGAAGGTCCGGGACCGCCTGGCCTGACCTGTGCGCGCCGACGAGGCCACCCGCGCAGCGCTCGAATGGGAGGCGCTGGGAGCGCTCGTCGCCGGCTTCAGCAGCGCGCCGCTGGCCCAGCGGGCGCTCGCCGACTGGCACCCCTGTCCGGACCTCGAGGCGGCCCGGGCGGCGCTGGCCGAAGTGGCCGAGGGGATGAGTTGGGTGGCGCAACCGGGCGCCGCACCCGCGCCCTTTGTCGAGGACCAGGCCCGGACCCTGGCCGCGCTGGGTGCGGCCGGCGCCGTGGTAGAGGGTGCCGCGCTCCTCTCCGCGGCCCACACGCTGGAATCCGTCCGCCGGCTGGCGGCCCACCTGCAGCGTCGGCGCGACCAGTTGCCGGTGATGGCGGAGCGCTTCCGAACCGCGCCCGCCGAGCCCGCGCTCGAGCGGCGATTGCTCGCCGCTTTTGACGCCGAGGCGCGGCTGGTGGACGGGGCCAGCCCGGACCTCGGGACCCTGCGTCATCTGGTGCGCCGCACGCGCGCGGATCTGGTGGAGCGGCTCGGCCGCCTGATCGCCGGGCTTCCGCCTATCCTGGTCGCGGCGGACAGCCGGCCCACCGTGCGCGACGGGCGCTACGTGGTGCCGCTCAGGCGCGAGGCGGTCGCCGAAATGCCCGGCATCGTCCACGACGAGTCCGCCTCGGGGGCGACCGTTTTCCTCGAGCCCCATGCGATGGTCGAGCAGAACAACGCGCTGCGTCAGGCCGAGCTCGCGGTGGGGCGCGAGGAGGAGCGGATTCTGCGCGAGCTCACCGCGCTCTTGGCGGAGCACCGCGACGCGCTCGAGCATGCCGCCCGGCTGGCCCTGCACGCCGAGACGGTGCTGGCGCGGGCCCGCTACGCGGCGGCGGTCGGCGGCCACCCGCCCGCGCTCGGCGGGGGCGCGCTGGTGCTGGTCGATGCGCGGCATCCGCTGCTCCTCGCCCGCGCGGGGGCCGAGGGGATCGTTCCTCTGACGGTGGAGCTGGGGGCGGATGAGCGCGCGCTCGTCGTAACCGGCCCCAACACCGGCGGCAAGACGGTGCTGCTGAAGACCGTGGGCGCCGCGGTGCTGATGGCGCAACGGGGCATCGTGCCGCCGGTCGGGCCCGGCACGCAGCTCCCCTGGCACGAGGCGGTGGTCGCCGATATCGGCGACGCCCAGTCGATCGCCGAGGACCTGTCCACGTTCACCGCTCACCTGACACGCCTGAAGGCCGCATCGGACGAGGCGTCCCCGGCCACAATCATCCTGGTGGACGAGATCGGCGCGTCGACCGATCCGGCCGAAGGGGCGGCGCTGGCGGCGGCCCTGATCGAGGCGTGGAGCGCCCGCGGCGCCCGAACCATCGTGACCACGCATTACCACGCGCTCAAGGCGCTGGCCGCCACCGCGCCGGGTCTGGTCAACGGCTCGCTGGCCTACGACGTCGAACGGAATCGTCCGCTCTACCGCTTCGTGAAGGGCGTTCCCGGCCGCTCGTTCGGGATCGATCTCGCGTCGCGCTGGGGATTCGGGGAGGCGGTGATCGCTCGCGCCCGGACGCAGCTCGACGCCGGCGTGCTCGACCTGGACGCGGTGACCGAACGGCTGGCGTCCGAGGAGCGCGGGTTCGTCACCGCGCGAGAGGCGCTGGATGCGGAGCGGCGCGCGATCGGGGACGCCGCGACCGCCCGCGCCCGGCGGCTGACGGCGGAGGCGTCCGCCCGGCGCGAGGCGGCCGAGCGCCGGCTGAGCGAGCTGGAGGCCCAGCTCGAACGGCTGCGCGCCGAGGTCCGCCGCCAGCAGCGCGCGCTCCGCGAGCGGACGCTTGCCCTCTCCGAGGCGGAAGCCGCCGCCCGGTCGGCGCAGGTGCTCGCCAGCGAGGCGGGGCAGGCGGCCGAAGCCTTGCGGGCGGAGCGCGCGGCGCTCCGCGCCGAAC
>JBHENR010000102.1:0-5516 GCA_046262555.1 Gemmatimonadota bacterium
GCGGGAGCACGTCGGCCGGCCGGCGTTCGTGCTGTTTCTGGTGTTCATCTGGATCGCCCTGGTGTACGTGATCGTGGCGTTCACCGACATCACCGCGTCGGAGTTCACCAATCCGACGTTCGGCGGCGCGGTGGCGACGTCATCGGCCGGCTATCTCGGGTTGGCGCTGGTCCTGGGCCTGCTGCTCCGGGCGCGCGCCGCGCCGCTCAAGTTCCTGGGCCCCGTCTTCGCGATCCTGCTGGTGGCGGTGATCTGGCTCGGGCAGGCGGCGCCGTTCGAGCTGCCCGCCTGGGCCGGGGCGAATCCCCGCAAGACCTGGGATCTGCTGATCCTCGGCTACTGCTTCGTGGCGGCGGTGCTCCCGATGTGGGTGCTGCTCCAGCCGCGCGGCTTCCTCGGCGGCTTCCTGCTGTATGGCTTTCTCGCGGCCGGCGTGCTGGGGCTCGCCTTCGGCGGGATGGCGGTCGAGGCCCCGGCCTTCCGGGGGTGGGTCAACGCCGACCACGGCCCGCTGTTTCCCATCCTCTTCGTGACGATCGCCTGCGGCGCCTGCTCGGGCTTCCACGGCCTGGTCTGCAGCGGCACGACGTCGAAACAGCTCGGCAACGAGCGCGACGCGCGCCTGATCGGCTACGGCGCGATGCTGGCCGAGGGTGTCGTCGCCCTGCTCGCCCTGTCCACCGTGATGATGGGGCCCCAGGGCGAGCGGCCCGACGAGATCTTCGCCGCCGGCATCGCGCGGTTCCTGGCGGTCTTCGGCATCCCCGCCGCTCTGGCCACGACCTTCGGCTTCCTCGCGCTGACGACGTTCATCTACGACACGCTCGACGTCACCACGCGGCTGGGGCGATATCTGCTGCAGGAGTTGTTCGGGTGGCAGGGCACGGGAGGGCGGCTGCTGGCGACGGCGGCGACGATCCTGCCGGCGGCGGGATTTCTGATGGTGCTGCCCAACGACGCCTACGCCTCCATCTGGTCGCTGTTCGGCACCAGCAACCAGCTCCTCGCCGCGCTGACGCTGACCGGCATCACCGTCTGGCTCGTCAAGACCGGCCGCCACCCGGCCATCGCGCTCGTCCCGATGCTGTTTCTGCTGGCGGTGACGGTGACGTCGCTAGTGCGGCACGTGCAGGGCGGCTTCGATCCGGCCGCGGACGGTCCGGCCGTCATCATCGCGGCGTCGGCGGGCGTGCTCCTGGTGCTGGCGGCCTCGCTGCTGTGGATGGCTGCGCGCGCGCTCCGCCTATATTCCCCGCAATGACCGGGTCCGCGATCCGCCGCCGCTTCCTCGACTACTTCGCCGCCCACGATCACACGCGGGTGGCGTCGTCCCCGCTCGTCCCGGCGGACGATCCGACGCTGCTGTTCGTCAACGCGGGGATGGTGCCGTTCAAGGACGTCTTCACCGGTCGTCACCGCCTGACCACCCCCCGGGCGTGCTCGTCGCAGAAGTGCCTGCGGGTGTCGGGGAAGCACAACGACTTCGAAAACGTCGGCCACACCCCCCGCCACCACACGTTCTTCGAGATGCTCGGCAATTTCTCCTTCGGCGATTACTTCAAGCGCGAGGCGATCGCCTATGCCTGGGAGTTCCTCACCCGCGAGCTGGGGTTGCCCGCTGACCGGCTCTGGGCCAGCGTCCATACCAGCGACGACGAAGCCGCGGAATTGTGGCCCGCCGTCACGTCGCTGCCGGCGGCGCGCGTCATCCGGCTGGGCGATGCCGACAATTTCTGGGCGATGGGCGACACCGGCCCCTGCGGGCCGTGCTCCGAGATCTTCTGGGACTTCGGGCCCGATTACGGCGACGGCACGCCGGCCGACAACGACCGGCGCTTTCTCGAGATCTGGAACCTCGTCTTCATGCAGTTCGAGCGGTTGAGCGGCGGCGAGCAGCGTCCGCTGCCGCGCCCATCGGTGGATACCGGCATGGGGCTCGAGCGGATCAGCGCGGTGGTCCAGGGGGTCTACTCCAACTACGACAGCGATCTCTTCACGCCGTTGCTCGACGCGATCGCCGCGCGGCTGGACGAGCCCTACGCCCCGGAAGCAGAGAGCGGCGTCTCGTATCGGGTGCTGGCGGACCATGGCCGGGCCGCCACGTTCCTCATCGGCGACGGGGTCTATCCCTCGAACGAGGGACGCGGCTACGTGCTGCGGCGGATCATCCGCCGCGCCGTCCGTCACGCCTGGCTGCTCGACGTCCGCGAGCCGGTGCTCCACGACCTCGTGCCGGCGGTGGTCGGTGGCATGGCGGACACCTACCCGGAGCTCGCCCAGCAGGGCGCGCGCATCCGGACGATCCTGCTGGCCGAGGAGGTGCGCTTCTTCCAGACGATCGGCCAGGGTCTGACCATCCTCGAGGGCGTGCTCGAGAAGACCCCCGCCGGCGAGCCCGTGCCGGGCGAGGCGGTGTTCAAGCTCTACGACACGTATGGCTTTCCGCCCGACCTGACCGCGGTGATCAGCGGCGAGCGCGGCCATGCCATCGACGAGGCGGGCTACGAGGAGCGGATGAACCATCAGCGGGCCACCGCGCGGGCGGCCAGCCGGTTCGGCGTGGAGGGGGACCCCGCGGCGCCAGGCGCGGCGGGCTCGGCGCCAACGGACGGCCTGCCGATGGGGGACGGCGCCTACGCTCCGCCCTCGACGTTCGTCGGGTACGAGGAGCTGGACGTCGAGACCGAAATCGCGGGCGTGTCGCGCGCGGCCGACCGGTTCCGGGTCGTGCTCGACCGGAACCCTTTCTACGCCACCGGTGGCGGCCAGATGGCGGACACGGGAACGATCACGGGCGACGGCTTCCAGTTGCGCGTGGTGGACGTCGTCCGCCAGGGCGAGGCGTTCGTTCCGGTCGCCGAGCTCGTCGACGGCGATGCGGCTGACGTCTCGCCGGGTGCCACCGTCCGCGCCGCGGTGGATCTCGAGCGGCGCCGCGACATCGAACGCCACCACACCGTCACGCACGTGCTGCACGCCATCCTGCGGGCGCGGCTCGGCGACCACGTGCGCCAGGCCGGCTCGCTGGTCGCCCCCGACCGGATGCGGTTCGACTTCTCGCACCCGAACGCGCTCGACGAGGCCCAGCGGTCAGCCCTCGAGGACGAGGCCAATCGATGGGTGCTCGCCGACTTTCCGGTTACAAATGAAGTTGTACCCATCGAGGCGGCCAGGGCGCGCGGCGCAATGGCCCTCTTCGGCGAGAAGTACGGCGAGATCGTGCGGGTCGTGACGATCGGCGACGGCGCGTCGGTGGAGCTGTGCGGCGGGTGCCACGTCCGCCGCACGGGAGAGATCGGGCCGGTGCGGATCGTCTCGGAATCGAGCGCCGCCGGCGGCGTGCGGCGGATCGAGGTGGTCACCGGCCGGCCGGCGCTCGACGAGATCCGGCGCCGCGAGGCGCTGCTGGTGGCGGCGGCGGATCGGCTCAAGGTATCCCCCGACGAACTGCCGGCGCGGCTCGAGCGGCTGCTCGACGAGAAGCGGGAGGCCCAGCGCCGCATCGGCGCGGCGCGGCGGGACGCGGCCGCGGACGGGGAAGCGGATCGTGAGCGGCGGACCGCCGTGACGGACTTCGAGGTGGTGACGCTCCGCGTCCAGCCGGATTCGATGGACGACTTGCGGGATAAAGGCGATCAGCTGCGCAACCGGCTGCGGTCGGGAGTCGGCGTGATCGGCGCCGAGCTCGACGGCAAGGCCGTCCTGCTGGCGGTCGCGACCGACGATCTCATCGCCAGCGGCCGTCTCGACGCGCGGCGGGTGATTCAGCAGCTGGCGGGGCTGATTGGCGGGGCCGGCGGCGGGAAGGCCCACATGGCGCAGGCGGGCGGCAAGGATGTCGCGCGGATCGACGCCGCGCTCGAGCAGGCGCCGGCCCTCGTCGCCGCGCTGGTGAACGGATGAACGCGCCACCGGCGGTCGCCGGCCTCGCCCGCGCCCTGGCCGACTGGATCGCGAGCTTCGACGGCCCGCCGCCGCTGCTCGAGGCGATGGCGGCGGCCTGCGACGGGGGGGCGCCCTGGGTGGGCGCGATCGCCGCAACCGCGGCCCGCCGGACGGGGTGGCCCGAGACCGAGGCGCTGGCGTGGGGGCTCTGCATGGGCGGCTCGGCTGGCGCCCTGGAGGCCCTGCGGGAGAGCCTCGAGTCCGAGTCCCGCGGCAGCCCCGCGGCCGACGGCCCGGCGCTCCCGCTGCTGGCCTCCGACGGCCTGGTCGCCGCGGCGCACGAGGCGCTCGCGGCGCTCGAGCCCACGCGCCTGGAGGTGGCGTTCGCCGCCCTGGAGGCGACCTTCGGCGATGGCGGACCGTGGCGCACGGTGGCCGGCCAGGCCCCCTGGACCGCGCTCGTGCCCTGCGCGCTGGGCCCGGCCGCGGCGGAGCAACCCACCGGCCCGTGGCCGGCCTATGCGGCGGCCTGGACCGAAGCCGTGGACAGCGGGTGGTACTGCGATCCCGCGCTCTGGCAGCAACCCGCCACCGCGATCGCCACCCGCACGCTGTTCCGCGCCGCGGCGCATGTCGCGGCGACTCCCAGCCGACCGGAGGCCACCCATGCACGCGCCTGAGCAGAACGCCGGCGAGCAGCTGGCCGCGGCGGCGGCGGACCTGCGCGAAGTGATCGAACGGGTGGCCGCCGAACAGGGCGCCACGCTCGAGCGGATGAGCGCCGGCTGCGCCAGCGCGCTGGAGATCGGCAACAAGATCCTGCTGGTGGGGAACGGCGGCTCCGCGGCCCAGTGCCAGCACCTCGCCACCGAGCTGGTGTGCCGCTTCACCACCGACCGCGTGCCGTACGCCGCGCTCGCGCTGACGACCGACACCTCGTTCCTCACCGCCTGCGCCAACGACTATGCGTTTGCCGATGTCTTCGCGCGCCAGATCGAAGCGCTCGGCCGGCCCGGCGACGTGCTGCTCGCGCTCTCGACCAGCGGCACGTCACCGAACATCCTCCGCGCCGTCGCCGCCGCCCACGACCGCCGGCTGGCGACCTACGGCCTGACCGGCGCCGAGGGGCACCCCCTCGCGGCGGCCTGCGACGCCGCCATCCAGGTGCCCCACGCCAACCCCGCCCGGATCCAGGAGGTCCACCTCCTCCTGGGCCACCTCCTCTGCGGCGCCATCGAGGCCCGCCTGGGCGGCTTCCGCGACCCCCACCGACCCACCCAAGCCGGCTCCTCGGAAGAATAGATCCCGCTTCGCGCCCCTGGGTCGCGCCCAAAGGGCGCGACAACCAAGCCAGATTGGATCTTCGGAATGGAGACCGGCCATCGAGGGGTGGAGGGCGCGCCCCCCCGGCGCGATCGCGGGTGAGCCGGACCGAGGAAATCGCCCTGCGAAGGCGCCCGACCCTCGATGAGGACCGGGCAAAGAAGGGTCGCCGTACTCGCGCCGGGGGGGAGGGCCCGCAACCCCCCGGCGACCAGCCGCCCACTCCGAAGACCTACAACGACCTGATCCCCGCGATCACGTCCGCGCGCGGGCAAACAGCACGAGCCCCATCACCCCGAACACGCCAT
>JBHENR010000103.1:0-3346 GCA_046262555.1 Gemmatimonadota bacterium
ATGTAGAAGCCGCGCCGCCGGTCCTCGGCGCTGTACTGCAGCGGCATCAGCGTATCGAACGTCTCGATGATGGCGGCGGAGACGGGCTCGAGATCCTCGACCGGCAGCGTAAAGATGAAGTCGTCCCCGCCGATATGACCCACGAATCCCCGGCGCGAAAGCCGGCGCACGGTGTCCCGCAGAATCATCGACAGGATCCAGATGACCCGGTCGCCCCGGTGGTATGAATGCTTGTCATTGAACTCCTTGAAGGCATCGATGTCGGCGTAGCAGACCGCGAACCGCTCGCCGTCCTCGATTCGCCGCAGGATATCGTGCTGGATGATCGTCGTCCCCGGCAACATCGTGGACGGGTGGACCGCCACGTCGCGGGCGGCGCGCTTGAGCACCATCTGGAGGCGCAGGCTCTGCTCGCGGACGCTGTGGCTTCCGCTGAGGTACTCATCGGCGCCCTGCTCGAACGCCGACGCGATGTCTTCCAGCCGATGGGCGCGGGAGAAGAAGACGATCGGGACGACGGAATTGAAGGGGTCGGTCTTGAGCCGCCAGCAGAGCGCGGCCGCGGCGGCGAACGCCCGGTCGGCGTCGAGGACGAGCAGCTCGACGATCCCCCGGTCGAGCGCCTGCTCGATGTCCTCCGCGGATTCATAGCGGCGCAGCGTGCTTCCCGGCTCGCCCTCCAGCAGCCGCTCGAGCGCCTCCGGCACCCGCGGCTCGTTCGACAGGCAGAGGATGCGGAGACCCATCAGTCGTCTTCCCCGGTGAGGGGATGGTACGGCGGGTCGAGATCATGGATCCAGCCGGCCATGCCATCCGACGGCCGCACCTGGCTGCGCGAACCGGGGCGCGCCTCGATCACCAGAATGCCTTCGACACCGGTCACCTCATCGAGCAGGCGGTCGCCTGCATCGGCGCCGAGGACGGCCACGGCAGTGGAGAGGATATCGGCCACCAGCGCATCGGTCGCGTAGACGCTGATGCTGGCGAGCCCGCGGGCGGGCCAGCCGGTGCGCGGGTCCATGACATGGCTGAAGTGTTCGCCGTCGATCTCGATGAAGCCGTCGTAGTGGGCCGAGGTGGAAATGGCGCCTGCCGGCAGTTCCAGTTTGGCGTAGACCTCCGTCGGCTCGTAGGGATCGAGCAGCGAGACGGGCCAGAAGGCATCGTCCTGCTCCGGACCCGGTCCGAAGAACTGCAGATCGCCGCCCAGGTCGATGATGCCGCTGGTGGCACCCGCCGCCAGCATCGCCTCTTCCATGCGATCGAGCGCAAATCCCTTGGTCGCGGCCCGCACCACCAGCAACATCCCTTCGTCCGGAAGAAAGACGGTGTGAGCCTGGGGGTCATAACGCACCCGCGTCCAGCCCACCAGGCGGCGGGCGGCCGCGATCGCCGCCGGCGGCGGAATGGTGCCGGCCGCACCAATCGTGCTGCCGAATCCCCACACCTCGAGCAGCGGTCCCACGGTGGGATCGAACGCGCCGCCCGTCCGCTCGGCCCAGTCGAGCGTGGCGCTGACGACGGTCTCGGTCCAGGGGCTGATCGCGACGGGGGCGCGCCCCGCCCCGGCATTGATGGCGTTGATCTCGCTGTCGCGCTGGTGCACGCTCAAGAGGTGCTCGACCGAGTCGGCGGCGGCAAGCGCCTTTGCGATCGCGCCGGCGGCGGTGGCGGAGTCCGGCGCGACGACCGTGAGCCGGACCTCGTCCTCCATCACGATCTGACGATGCTGCAGAACGAAGCCGGGAAACTCCTCCAACACCTGGCCGACCGCATCGCGGATCGGCAATGGCATATCGGCCGCCGGGCGGCCGCGGCGCGCCGGGCCGGCACAGGCCACCGCCAGCAGGAGCAGCGAGCTCGTGAGGAAGCGGAGGGCAAACCGACGCGGCATGGCCCCAAAGGTCGCAGGAACGGGGCCAAACGCAAGCGGAGTCGGCGGGTCAGTGCCCCAGCCGCAGCCCCACCATCAGCGTGCGCGGCAGGCCCGGACGGGCGCCGGCGGGCTGCCGGGCAACGACGTACCGCTCCCCGGTCAGGTTTTCGATCCCCGCGAACAGGGCGCTCCACGGCGTCACCGCGTAGGTGGCCGTCAGGCCCCACACGGTGTGCGCGTCGGTCCCCTCACCGGCCGCGATCCGCCCGCGGCCGGCGCGCGTCCGCATCGCGCCGATTCGGCTGGCCGTGAGCTGGCCGGTCCAGGGCCCCCCCTCCAGGCCGGCGCTGACGAACAGCTGGTGCGGCGCGACGTAGGGCAGCGCGTCACCGGAAACGACCGTGCCCCAGGGCTCGAACGCGCTGGTGAAGCTGGAGGTGAAGCGGGCGTCGGTCCAGGTATAGGCGAGGTGGAGGGGAATCGCTCCGCCGAACCCGAGCGCCCGCGCCGGATCCCCGTCGACCGCGAGCTCCAGCCCGCGGACGCGGGCGGCGCCGCCGTTGAACAGCTCGCCGGACCCGCTGGGGTCTCCCCCGGCGAGCGTCGAGCGTCCCAGGATATTGCTGTAGGCATTGTGAAAGACGGCCGTCTGGACGCGCCACGCCCCGCGCTGGAAGCGACCACCGGCCTCGACGTTGATGCTCGCCTCTGCCTCCGTGTCGCGGTCGGCGCCGGGGCCGGGCGGCGCGAAGCCGCGATGTATGCCTGTGAAGACCGACGTGGACTCGTTCAAGGTCAATCCCAGGCCGACACCCGGAATCCACACTTGGACGTCGTTCTCGCGCACCTTCGTGGGAGCCGTGCGTCCGGGGTCGTTCGCGGCATAATCCGTTCGCGTAAAGGCGATCCGCTCGTGCCGCACGCCCGGCGTCACCGTCCAGCGCCCAAGCCGAAGCTGGTCCTGCGCGAAGAAGGCCCACGCCGAGGCCTCACTGAGACGATTGCCGTTTCCGCCGGGAGCGCCCGCGCTCGTTTGGCGCATGCGGCCTGCCTCCATGGCGTACCCATCGGCGTGCTGAAACCGATCCTCGGAGTCCTGGTGGAATCGGACGCCAAGTTCGACGTCATGCGCCAGCCCCGGACTGCCAAATCGAACGCCGAGGATGGATTGGATCCCGCGCGCATCGTAGGTGCGCTGGTTGGCGGCCACGTTCAGGGCATCCGGTGCGCTGTCTGCGCCACGCACAACGGCCAGTTCTGCCGGATGGGCCGCGGGATCGTTGGCGATCGCCTCGATGCCGACGCCGCCGACCGACGCCAGTTTGTACCAGTTCCGCTCGACATCGTGGCGGTATACCGCCGTCGTCAGGTCGAGCCCCTCGCCGAACTCCAGGCTGTGGCGGAGTTGAATCTGGGTCTGGTCCGCCCGCATCACGTCCGCCTGGGATCCAGCGTAGCGCCGATCGGCGT
>JBHENR010000104.1:0-9679 GCA_046262555.1 Gemmatimonadota bacterium
GAGTGATCCGGCGTGTTCTGGATTCCCCTCGTCAGGCGGGCCCCGGCGGAAACAGCTCCGACTGGTCGTCACCTGGCTCCCTGCCGGTGACGGCGGGAAGATCCCCCACCGCCTCGCTCCACGTTTCCCGCACCGCTCTAGGAATCGCCACCGGCGCCTGCGTCGCCCACGCCACCAGCTGCAGCGCGTTGACGACGGCCTTGCCCTGATAGTGGTTGTTGGTGATGGCGATCACCGCCTGGACGGCCGTGTCCGCCGCCGCGGCGCGCAGCCGCTCCACCCAGGGCGCCAGCTCCGCGCGCGAGTAGAGATAGTCGTACCGCTCGTGTGACGGCCGCCCCTCGGCGAACCAGGCGGCGTGGTTGCGGCCGTGAAAGCGGTAGTAGACAACGGGGCCGGTGCGATGTTCGACCGGGCCCAGCGACCCCTCATGCCGCGGCTGATCGATCACCGCCAGCGCGATCTCCCGCTCGCGCAGCCACACGATCGCGTCGGGCGAATCCCACGACGCGTGACGCACCTCCAGCGCGAGCGGGTAGGCGGCAAAGGCGCGCTGGATCGCCGCCAGCCACCGGCGCTCGCCGGGTCCGTTCCGGTACGACCAGGGAAACTGCACCAGCACGGCCAGCAGGCGATCCCGTTCGGCGAGGCCGTCGAGGCCCTCGCGCACGGCCCCCACATCGGCCGGCGTCGGCGGGGTTTCGCGCTGGTGGGTGAAGCGGCGCCACAGCTTGGCGGTGAAGCGAAAGCGGGGATTGGCCTCGACCCGCTCCGCCCACGCCCGCGTCCACGCCCCCGGCGGCGGGCGGTAGAACGAGCTGTTGATCTCGACCACGTCGAAGTGATCCGCCAGGTACGCCAGGCGGTCGAATCCCCTGGGGGTCTCCGCTGGATAGACCCGGCCGTTCCAGTCGGCGTACGACCAGCCGGCCGGGCCGATGAAGAGCTTGGCCGCCGCGCCCGCGGGAAGCGGGAGCGGGGTGGCTATCATTCCGGCCTCCGGTGGAAAATGACGTTCGAAGCTTACCGGTCCCGCGGTCGATAGCGCCAGGGCGGGGACAGCGCGCCGTCGGTGTCCCGGCCGGCGTCGCCCGCGGCGGCATGGTCGGCGGCATCGAGAACGAGCGTCGGGCCGCTCCGCACAACGCCTTCGCCGTAGCGGGCCCGCAGCCGGTCGAGCGGTCCCAGCAGCCGCTCCCAGGCCAGCGCGCGCGGCGCGGAGAAAAGATCGAGCTGCGGCGCCGCCAGGGTCAGGTTGGTGAGCGCCACCCCCAGCAGCCGGACCTGCACCCGCCGCGCGTGGGTCGAGCGGAACAGCTCGCGGGCCGCGCCGGCCACCACCCGGTCGCTGTCGGTCGGCGTCGCCAGCGTGGTGCGCCGCGTCACGGTGGTGAAGTCGCGGTAGCGGAGTTTCAGCACCACCGTCCGGGCCGTCAGCCGCTGGGCGCGCAGCTCGCGCGCCGCGCGCTCGCCGAGATCCACCAGCACCGCGTCGCAGTAGGCCGGGTCGGCCGTGTCCTCGGCGAAGGTGCACTCGCGGCTGATGGAGCGGGGCAGGCCCGGCGCGGCCAGCAGCCTCTCTCCCGGGCCGTCGCCCCCCCCGCTCGCCCGCTCGCCGAGCGCCACGCCGAGGCCGCCGAAGAGGGCGTCGAGCCAGACCGGATCGAACCGGGCCAGCTCGCCCAGCGTCCGCAGGTTGAACTGCGCCAGCCGCGCCCGCGTCACCGGCCCGATGCCCGGCAACCGGCCCACCGGCAGCGGCGCCAGGAACGCCGCCTCGCGTCCCGGCCAGACGTGGAGGAAGCCGGCGGGCTTGGCCAGCTCGGAGGCGACCTTGGCGACGGTGCGGGTGGCGCCGAGTCCCATCGAAACGGGCAACCGCAGCTCGTCGTGGATCATCCCCCGCAGCCGCTCGGCGGCGCGCTCGGGTGGCCCGTGCAGCCGCTCGGTGCCGGTCAGATCCAGGTACGCTTCGTCGATCGAGACCGGCTCGACCAGCGGGGTGAAACGGCGGAAGATGCGCCGCACCGCCCGCGCCGCCTGGGCATACCGCACCGGCTGGCCCGGCAGGTAGACGGCGTCGGGACAGCGGCGATACGCCTCGCCGATCGGCATCGCCGAGCGGATCCCGAACGCCCGCGCCTCATAGGAGGCGGCCGCCACGACTCCGCGGCCGCGGCCGTGCTGGGGGTCGGCCCCCACCACGACGGGGCGGCCGGCCAGCGCCGGGTCCGCCAGCCGCTCGACCGCCACGAAGAAGGCGTCGAGATCCACGTGGAGGATGGCGCGGGTGGTGGAGAGGCGCGGCGGCACGGTGGCACGTTACCCGAACAAAACCCGAACGTCAACCGCGGGGCCGATCCCGCTTTCCCCTCCGCGGCAGCCAGCGCGACACGGTCTGGCGATATCCCTCCCACGCGGAGCCGAAGCGTCCCGCAAGACTGGGCTCCTCCAGCCAGACGACGTAGGCCAGGAGGGCCCCGCCGAGCACCAGCGCCATCCCCAGGAACACCGGGGAGCGGAACAGCAGCGCCTCCCCGATCAGCACCGCAATCAATCCGGCGTGCATCGGATTGCGGAGCCATCCATAGGGCCCGACCGTGACCAGGTGCCGCGGCGGGTCGAGCGGGAGGGGAGTGCCCTCGCCCCGCGCCACCAGCTCCCACGTCGCCCAGGCCCACAGCGTCGCCCCCGTGCCGAAAAGCAGCAGGCCCAAACCCTGCAGGATTTCGGGCAGCAGGCCGACCGGGGGCGCGGCGTCGAGCGCCAGCATCAGCAGGCCGATGAGCAGGAGGCCGCCGAGCACGACTTCGTAGACGGCGGTGCGCAGGGCCAGTATCATCGCGGTCGTGACGCGTTCATCGTCCCCCGTCCTGGCGCTGGTGGAGGATCTCTTCTTCCAGGCGAAGATCGAAGCCACCGCCGCGGCAGGGGGCGTCCCCATCGCCTGCGTGCGCACCACCGACGAGCTGACGGCCCGGCTCGATCGGGCCGCCGGAGCTGCCGGCGAGCCCGCGCCACGTACAACGATATTTGTTGACCTGAACCATCGCGCAGCCGACCCGGAGGCGGTCATCCGCGCGCTCAAGGCGCGGCGGCCGGAACCGGTGGTGATCGCGTTCGGCTCGCATCAGGACCGGGAAGGGTTGAAGGCGGCGCGGGCGGCCGGGGCGGATCAGGTGCTGGCCCGCTCGACCTTCACCGAGCGGCTCCCGGATCTGCTGCGCGGCGCGGCGGGTGAACGGGGGGCGAGCGGCTAGGGCGCGGGCGGGACGATCGACGAGTCGCCCATCCCCCACGTCATCGCCATGGCCAGCACGAAGCTCTTATCCGGCGCGTCGCGATCGGTGTCCTCGTCGGCCAGCTCGGCCAGCGCCTCCCGATGGGTAGACGCGACCGCGAGGTTCGCGGGCGGCACGCCAGAGGGTTGCCCGGCGGGCTGATCCAGCATCGCATACGCCTGCAGCAGCGTCACACCGGTCCAGAGATATTCGCTGACCGGCATCTCGTGCGCCTCGAGCGCCTCCACCAGAGCGACCCGCGTCTCCCCCAGCCCGCGCGCTCCCGCCAGCGCATCGCCGAGACCGGCTTCCGCTCCCTCTTCGTCGAGCGCTACGCCGCGCTCGTGCAGCTCCTCGATCGTCTCCTGCATTTCGTCCCACGCGTCATCGGTGGCGGCCAGGAACCGCTCCGCGCGCTCGGGACTGACGATGCCGTCGGCCGGGGGCGAGAAGGCGTGCTCCTGCTCGAGCCGGCTCATCGTCTCGCCGGCCTCCTGCTGGGCCTCGAGTCCACCCGTCAGATCGCCGGCCTTTTTCTTCAGGAACATCCCGCCCGCCACCGACAGCACGATCAGGACGATGACTCCCAGCGCGAGCGCGATGCCGCAGCCGATCGCCACCTTGACGCCGGTCGAGCGGCCCGCGGGCGGCGGAGCCAGGGCCGGCCCCGGCGGGTCGGGCGAAAGGCTCTGGTCGGGGGTTTCGCTCACCCGGCCCTCAGAAACGAGCCTGCCGGCGTCGACTTGCCGTTGGGCCGGGTGATGAAGCGGTTGACCGCGTCGAGCACCGCCCGCACGGCGGCCTCGGAGGGATCTTCGTCGACCACCGACGTTCCCAGCATGCGCACCTGCTGCAGCTGCTGGCGGCCCTCGATCAGCACCACCAGGACGTCGCGCTGAAAGACGTGCAACAGCTCCAACCCGGCCAGATAGAACGCCATTTCCTTCTGCGTCAGGTACTCGAGCGCCTCGATCACCGCGCGGGCCGACGCGTAGAGTCGCGCCTTGGGCGTATCGGTATCGCGATGATGCCCCTCGAAGATGATGTCTCCCAGCTTGAGCTCCACGTACGCCGTGCACTTGAGCGGTTCTTCCTGCACCACCCGCAGGCTCTGGAAGACCACCCGCGGGACGATCGTCACCACCTGGGACTCGGGTGACCGTTCGGCCGGTGTTCCATTGCGCTCCGCCTCGTCGGTCTCCAGCTCCGCGCCGTCCTTGAGCACGGCGATCGAGACGATCCGGTGATCAATTGGCAGGTCGAACGCCGTCTTGAGCAGCGTTTCGATATTGCGGACGATCTGCTTCGGGGGAATCGCCCCGTCGCTCAGGATATGGATCTCGGAGAGGCTATCGCGCGAATCGGCCATGCGGACGCGAGCCCGCACCACGCTGGTCAGCGACGTCAGCAACTGGTCGATCTGGGCAAGATCCAGGTTCGGCATGGGCTCCGAGGAGGGGTAGGGTCGACGCAGTATAGGGTGACCCCCAGAGGGACGCAAGACCGGCGCGGCTTGCTGAGGGGGGCGAAAGGCACGATTTTGCACTCCATCGGCCTGGCGCCTGTTCCCACCCGGAACGGCCAGGGCCCTCCCGCGAGGAAGGAATCGCCCATGACGTACGTCATCACCCAGCCCTGCATCGGCCTCAAGGACGCCAGCTGCGTCGAAGTGTGCCCGGTGGATTGCATCTACGAGGGGCAGGACATGTACTACATTCATCCGGACGAGTGCATCGAGTGCGCCGCCTGCGAGCCCGAGTGCCCGGTGGACGCCATCTTCGCCGAGGAGGACGTCCCGGCCGACATGCAGCATTTCACCCAGGTGAACGCCGACTTCTTCACCAAGCAATAATTGGACGACATTCCAACCCGGGCTCAGCCCCGGAACAGATTGCGGAGCACGAAGCCCACGTTCTCCTTCCGTTCGCGCAGCCGGCGGGTGAAGTAGGGCAGCCACTGGCCGCCGTAGGGCACGTAGACCCGCATCCGATACCCCCGCTCGACCAGCGCGACCTGCGTGTCCCGCCGGATCCCGTACAGCATCTGAAACTCGAAGCCGTCGGAGGCGATGCCCTGCGCCGCCGCGAAGCGGATCGCGCGCTCGATCCGGGCGTCGTCGTGGGTGGCGATGGCCGGATAGGTGCCCGCCGCCAGCAGGCGTTCGGCGAGCTGGTCATAGCTGGCATTGACGGCGTCCTTTTCCGGAAACGCGAGCGGCGGGGGTTCCTGATACGCCCCCTTGACCAGTCGCACGCGGGCCCCCACCCCGATCAGCCGCTCCACGTCGGCGGCGCTCCGGCGGAGCATCGACTGAATCACCACGCCCACGTTCCGGCGGGTCGGGAAGACCTGGTGGAACAACTCGAGCGTGAGCTGGGTGTAGGGTGACCCCTCCATGTCGATCCGCACGAAGGTGCCGGTCTCGGCCGCCGCGTCGAGGATCGTCACCAGGTGGTCCCCGGCGAGTTCCGGCGCGATGTCGAGTCCGAGCATCGTCAGCTTGATCGAGATGTTGGCGTCGGCGCCCGCCTCGGCGATGGCGCGCAGCAGGCCCACGTAGGCGGCGCCAGCGGCATCGGCCGCCGACCGTTCGGACACGTTTTCGCCCAGCAGATCGAGCGACGCCGAAATGCCGCGCTGGTTGAGCTCCCGGACGGCGTCGAGGGCCGGCCCGACCGCCTCGCCGGCGACAAATCGCGTGGCCGGCCAGATCAGCATGCGCTACACTTTTCTCCATGCTGACCCACACGTCCCCGTTCCCTATCGGGCTCCGCGCCCCGGCGCTCGACCAGCCGCTCCAGCGCGTGGTGGCGATCACCGCGTTTGCGCTGCTGACGGCGCTGAGCGCGCAGCTCGCCCTGCTGCTGCCGTTCACTCCCGTGCCGATCACCCTGCAGGGGTTCGTCGTCGTGATGGCCGGGGCGTGGCTGGGGGGGCGGGACGGCGCCGCGAGTCAGTTCGGGTATCTGGCGCTCGGCCTGGCCGGATGGTCGGTGTTCGCCGCCGGCGGGGGCCCGGCGTATCTGTTGGGACCGACGGGCGGCTATCTGCTCGCCTTCCCGCTGGCGGCCTGGCTGGCCGGCACCGCCGTGCCGCCCGGGAGCAGCCTGGCGCGGACGCTGGCGGGCTTCACCGCCGCCACGCTGGTGATCTTCGCCGGTGGCGCAACGTGGCTGGCGCAGTCCATGGGCATCGGGCTGGACCGCGCCCTGGCGTTGGGCGTCGTACCGTTCCTGCCGGGCGAGGCGCTCAAGATCGCCGCCGCCGCGGCGCTCGCCGTGCGCCGCTAGCACTCAGTTCCCCTCCCGCTCGAGCTGCCCGGTCAGATTCCCGGGCGAGAGCACCTCGTCCAGCTTCTCCGCTCCCAGATCGGTCCGCTCCAGCGCCACGTCCCGGACCCGCCGATTCGTCCGCAGCGCCTCTTTCACGATCTCGGCCGCCTTGGTGTATCCGATGAGCGGGTTCAGCGCCGTCGCCACCGACGGGCTCTTCAGCGCATAGTCGGCCATCCGCTCGCGATCGGCGACGATCCCCTCGACGCAGCCGGTGCGGAAGACGGGCAGGAAGTTCCTGAGCAACTCCATCGAGAAGAGCAGCTCCCAGATCATCACCGGCTGCATCACATTGATCTCGAATTGTCCCGCCTGAGCGCCGAGTGCGACGACCGTGTCGGCGCCGACGATGTGCATCGCGATCTGGTTGAGACACTCGGGCAGCACCGGATTCACTTTGCCCGGCATGATG
Organism: Gemmatimonadota bacterium; assembly: GCA_046262555.1. GTDB lineage: Bacteria > Gemmatimonadota > Gemmatimonadetes > JACCXV01 > JAHWKZ01 > JBHENR01. Next base: position 7,026 of record JBHENR010000104.1, read on the forward strand.
GATGACCCGGGCTGGCGGGCCGGCAGGGCGATCTCCTTGAGGCCGGTGAGGGGACCCGAATCGAGCAGCCGCAGGTCGTTCGCGATCCGGATCAGTTCGAGCGCCAGATTGCGGAACGCCGCCGAGACGCCGGTGATCGGCTGATGGCTCTGGAGCCGTTCCCGGGGGTCCACCGCCTTCTCGAGCGCGAATCCGGAGAGCTCGGAGAGGTGCCGCAGGATTCGCGGCCGATAGCCGTCCGGCAGATTGATGCCGGTGCCCGCGGCATTGCCACCGATCGCCAGCTCGCGCAACTCGTCGGCCGCCAGCGTGATCATCCGTACCGACCGGTCGAGCGCCGCGCCGTAGGCGTGGAATTCCTGCCCCAGCGTGATCGGCACCGCATCCTGCAGGTGCGTCCGACCGGACTTGATGCAGTCGGCGAACTCGTCGCCCTTGGCGTGGAAGGCCCCCGCCAGGCCCGCGAGCTGGGGCTCCAGGTCGCGCCACAAGAGCAGCGTGGCGAGATGCATGGCGGTCGGAAACGTGTCGTTGGTCGACTGCGACATGTTGACGTGGTCGTTGGGATGAAGCCGCGCGTACTCGCCCTTCGGTGCGCCGAGCAGCTCGAGCGCCCGGTTCGCCACCACTTCGTTCACGTTCATGTGGAACGAGACGCCGGCGCCCGCCTGGAACACGTCCACGACGAACTGGTCGCGCAGCTGGCCGGTCAGAATCGCGTCGCAGGCGCCGACGATCGCGTCGGCCCGCTCGGCGTCGAGCACGCCGAGGTCCCGGTGGGTGCGTGCCGCCGCCTTCTTGATGAGCAGAAAGGCGTCGATCAGCCGCGCGTGCGCGCGGAGCCCGCTGACGGGGAAATTGTCGAGCGCGCGGGCGGTCTGTATACCCCAGTAGGCGTCGGCGGGGACGTCACGCGTCCCCAGGCTGTCCTTCTCACTGCGGGTCGACATGGCGGGCAAGATAATGCCTTGGGCGGCCTGCGCCGCTTGTGCCGCCTGCATCGCCCTGCCCATATTGTCACATGGCTGGCAAGGTCCTCACTCCGCGCGACATCGGCGCCCTCATCCATCTCCTGGGGGACGACGACGGCTGGGTCCGCGAGCAGGCGCGCACGGCGCTCCGGGCCGCACCCGCCGCCGCCGCCCCGCTCTTGCGAACGGCCTCCGCGGGCAGCCGCGAGGCGGCCATCCGCGACCAGGCCGAGCTCGTGCTCGAGGATATCGCGCTGGACGATGTCGAGCGCGACTGGGTGACGCTCCAGGCCGCCGACGATGGCGTCGCGCTGGAAGGCGGCGCGTTCCTGCTGGAGCGCCTGATCCATCCCGCGCTGGCCGGCGAGCAGGGCACGGCCCGCGCGACGCTCGATGGGCTCACCGCGGAGGGCCGCGCCGCCGTCCCGGCGGACGGCGAGCTGGGTGTGCGCGTCGCCGCGCTCCGCGACTTCATCCACCAGGCGTGCGGCTTTCAGGGCAACGTCGAGGATTACTACGACCCCGAGAATTCCTTTCTCTCGCGCGTTCTCGAGCGCCGGACCGGCATCCCCGTCACCCTCGCGCTGATCTATCTCATGATGGGCCAGCGGCTGGGCGTGCCGCTGGTGGGCATCGGCCTCCCGATGCACTTCCTCGTCGGCTATCGCGTCGGTCCCGCCTGGCGCTATCTCGATCCGTTCTACGCCGGCCGCGAGATGAGCCGCGGCGAGTGCCTGCTGGTGCTCTAGCGGGCCGGATTCGATCCGGCTGAAGCCTTCCTCCGACCCGCGCCCGTGGTCGCCATTCTCGAACGGATGGCGCGGAATTTGATCGTCATCTACCAGAACTCCGCGCGGGAGGCAGAGTTGCGGCGGGCGCGGCGATTTGTAACGATGCTGACGGGGGAGGTGGTGTAGAGGGTGTCGTAGCGGGCGGCGGGGGCGCCCCCTCTGGAGGGAAACGGCGCCGCTTCATCTGCCTCGAACCTTCAGCGTGCCCTACGTTTTGAATCTGGCCTACCGGATGGTTCAGCGATCCCTCCAGAAGGGGCGCCCCGCCGCCCGCCGCAACTGACGTCACCACCTCGCCCGTCGGCGTGGTTTCAGTTCGCCGCCTTGCGGGACCCGACGAGCAGAGCGGATGGGATTGTTGTCCGCCGGTTTGGGTGCGGCCGTTCGGTGGCATGTGGGGAGGTGGTGTGGATTGTCGCGAGGCGGCGGGCGGGTCATCCTCTGGAGGGATCACCGAGCGTCACGGTGCGGCGGTATCGTTTCCACGAAGGTGCTCGCTGAGGGCACGAGGCAGGTGAAACTGGTGGCCGTCTCCCTCCAGAGGGTGACCCGCCCGTCGCCCCCCCCACCGACTCCTAATACTTCCCCTGAGCGCGCTCCTTGAAAGGCAGCACCTCCAAACACGTCGTCCACCAGCCGGTTTCGATCGTCTCGACGAATTCGTCAGGCAGGCCTTCGTCCCGCATCTCGATGGCCAGACGCGCGTGATCATACGCGACGCGGCGCCAGGCGTCGGTGATCGTCTCGTTGGCGTCCAGTGTCAGCAGGGCGTACGTGACTCGCGGATCGCCGTCGTTGGCGGGGCGGCCGATGGCGCCGACGTTGACGACTCGGCGGCCGTCGGGGAGCTGGCGGGTCCACGGGAGCCCGGTGTGGGTGACGCAGAGGACGT
>JBHENR010000105.1:0-11039 GCA_046262555.1 Gemmatimonadota bacterium
GACCCGCGCCACCGCGAGCGCATCGCCCTTGGGGAGACTCCCTGCTATCAGCGCGTCGAGCGTGGCCGGCGCCATCCGCAGCGCGCCGCTGGCCCGCGCCACCCGCCGGGTCACGGCTTTTTCCGAGACGTCCACCATGCGGGCGGCGCCGTCGGCGTCGAGATGCGGGAGACGGTTCAGGGGGCGTCGGCGCGCGCGGCGGGGTGCTGCCCGCTGGCGTCCTGCCACGCGCCCAGCGGGCGATACTTGGCGATCCGCCGGCGGATGCGGTCGTCGGGGTCCCAGGCGCTGATCTCGGCCAGGTGCCGGCGGACCAGCGTCGCGACGGCCGCCGCCGTGCCGGCGTAGTCGGTGTGGGCCCCGCCCCGCGGCTCGGGGATGATCTCGTCCACCACGCCCAGGCGGTAGAGGTCGTCGGCGGTGATCTTCATCGCCCGCGCGGCCAGCTCCCGCTTCTCGCCATCCTTCCAGAGGATCGCGGCGCACCCTTCCGGGCTGATGACGGAGTAGAACGCGTTCTCGAGGATCAGGATGCGGTCGGTGACGCCGATTCCCAGCGCGCCGCCGGACGCCCCTTCGCCCGTGACAACGGAAATTGTGGGCACGCGCAGCCCGGCCATCTCGCGCAGATTGCGCGCGATCGCCTCGGCCTGGCCGCGCTCCTCGGCGCCGATCCCGGGGTAGGCCCCGGGTGTGTCGATCAGGGTGATGACGGGCGCGCCGAACTTCTCGGCCAACCGCATCAGCCGGAGCGCCTTCCGGTACCCCTCCGGGTTGGGCATGCCGAAGTTGCGGCGCAGGTTCTCCTTGGTGTCGCGGCCCTTCTGCTGGCCCACCACCAGCACCGGCCGGCCGTCGAAGCGCGCCATTCCGCCCACCATGGCGTGGTCGTCGGCGTAGGCGCGATCGCCGTGGAGTTCGATCCAGTCGGTGAAGCAGCGCGAGACGATGTCAAGCGGGTAGGGGCGGCGCGGATGGCGCGCGAGCTGGACCCGCTGGAGCGGCGTCAGGTGGGTGAAGACGTCGTCGCGGAGCCGCGTCAGCTTCGCCTCGAGCGTGGCCAGCTCGGTCGAGACATCGAGGCCGCGCTCGCCCGCCAGCGCTTCCATCTCCTGAATCTTCCGCTCGAGCTCGACGATCGGCAGCTCGAAGTCGAGATAGGGTCCGGGCCTCATGCGGACTTCCTCGATCCATAGGTACGGCGGGGGCGGCCGCCGCCGTTCTCGCGCGGCGCGGCCGGCGGGGCCTCGCTCAGGCGCACGTTCTCGGTGCCCAGCAGCGCCCGCAGCGGGTCGAGCAGGCCGCCCGACAGCGCGACCCGCAACCCCCGCGGGGCGAGCGTGGCGCGGCTGGCACCGGTGTCGAGCGCCAGCGTCACCGGCATGCTGCCGCTGTGCTGGGCGAACAGCGCCCGCAAGGTCGCCAGCGTCGCGGCGTCGCACCGCTCGCGCGGCACGCGCACCTCGAGCCGCCGGTCGCCGGCCAGTCCAGCCTCGTGGAGCGGTACGATGGTGCCGGCCACGACCTTGCCAGGCTCCTCCTCGCGCCGGTCGAGCCGGCCGCTGACCAACAGCGGCGTGTCGGAGTGGACCAGGGCGCGGGCCGCCTCGTAGACATCGCTGAAAGCGATCACCTCGACCGTGCCGGTATAGTCCTCGAGGGTGAAGAACGCCATCTCATGGCCGCGCTTGTCGCGCATTCCCTTCACATGGGTGACGACGCCGCCGAGGCAGACATCCGTATTGGTGCGGACCGCCGCCAGCTCCGCCGCGGAGTGGCTGGCGAACGCGCCGAGCTGGGCCCGCACCCGGTCGAGCGGGTGCCCCGACACGTAGAAGCCGAGCACCTCCTTCTCCTGCCGCAGCCGGTCGGGTCCGGCCCACTCCTCGACGTCAGGGAGCGGGGGCACGGCGTGGGCGGCCGACTCGGGCGCCCCGCCGAAGAGCGTGAACTGGCCGCGCGCCCGTTCATCGGCCTTTCGCTGGCCATGGGCGAGCGCCAGGTCGAGCACCGCGACGAGCTGCGCGCGGTGGCCGCCCAGGCCGTCGCAGGCGCCGGCCATGATCAGGCTCTCCAGCACGCGCCGGTTGAGCAACCGCAGGTCGGCCCGCTCGGCGAGCGCGAACAGGCTCGGATAGGGCCCTTTGGCGGCGCGCGCCGCGAGGATCGCCTCGATCGCCCCGCGGCCGACGTTCTTCACCGCCCCGAGGCCGAAGCGGAGACCCTGGGCGGTCACCGTGAACGCATAGCCCGACTCGTTGAGGTCGGGCGAGAGGACCTCGATCCCCATCCCGCGGCAGGCGTCGATGTAGCGCACCACCTTGTCGGTATTCCCCATTTCGCTCGATAGCAGCGCGGCCATGAACTCGCGCGGGTGGTGCGCCTTCAGGTACGCGGTCTGATACGACAGCAGCGCATACGCCGCCGAGTGGCTTTTGTTGAAGCCGTAACGCCCGAAAGTGGCGATGTCCTTCACCAGCCGGTCCATCACCGCGGCGGGATAGCCGCGCGCCAGCGCGCCGTCGCGGAAGCGGCCGAGCTGCTCATCGATCAGCGCCTGGTTCTTCTTCCCCATCGCCTTCCGCAGCACGTCCGCTTCGGCCAGCGTGAACCCCGCCAGCCGGTTGGCGATCTGCATCACCTGCTCCTGGTAGGTGATGACGCCATACGTGTCGGCGAGGATCTCGCCGCAGTCGGGGTGGTAGACGTCGACCTTCTCGCGGCCGTGCTTGCGCTCGATGTAGCGGTCGGTCATGTGGGTGTCGAGCGGCCCCGGCCGGATAAGGGCGTTGCTGGCGATGATGTCCTCGAAGCGGTCGGGCTGCATCCGCTGACAGACGTCGCTCGCCATGCTCGACTCGAACTGGAAGATCCCCTCGGTCTGACCGCGGCTGAGAAGCCGGTACGGCGCGGGATCGTCGAGTGGCAGCGTCTCGCGGTCGATCCGGGTCCCGGTCGTGGCCGCGATCAGGTCGATCGCGGTGTCGATCACGGTCAGGGTCCGCAGTCCCAGGAAGTCGATCTTCAGCAGGCCGATCTTCTCGACGCTCTGCATGTCCCACTGGGTGGTGCGCTCGCCCTTCTCGGAGCGATAGAGCGGCACGTGCTCGTCCAGCCGGCCGGGGGCGATGACGACGCCGGCTGCGTGGACCGAGGCGTGCCGGGCGAGGCCCTGCAGCGCCCGCGCGTCATCGAGCAGGCGCCGGGTCCGGTCGCTGGCATGGTAGGCGGCGGCGATCTCGGGCACCTGCTCGAGCGCCTCCTCGATCCGCAGCGGCTGGGGCGACCCGGGCGCATTGGGGATCAGCTTCGCGATCCGGTCGGCCTCGGCCAGCGGGATCTGGAGCGCGCGTCCCACGTCACGGACGGCGGCCTTTGATTTCATCGTCCCGAAGGTGATGATCTGGGCCACCGATTCCTCGCCGTACCTCGCCTTGACGTAGGCGATGACCTCGGCGCGGCGGTCGTCGCGGAAGTCGATGTCGATGTCCGGCATCGAGATCCGGTCGGGATTGAGGAACCGCTCGAACAGCAGCCCCCAGCGGAGCGGGTCGAGCGCGGTGATCCCGAGGCAGTAGCTGATCAGGCTGCCGGCCACCGAGCCGCGGCCGGGGCCCACCGTGATCCCCTCGCGGCGGGCGTGGGCGATGACGTCGGCGACGATCAGGAAGTAGCCGGCGAAGCCCGTCTTCTGAATGATGTCGAGCTCGTACTCGAACCGTCCCCGCACCGCGTCGGTGACGGGCGCGTAGCGCGCGGCGAGGCCGGTCCGGGCCTGCGCCTCGAGCAGGGCCTCGAGCGTGGCGTACTGCGGCGGCCGGGGGAACGCCGGCAGCAGCGTGCGGCCGAAGTCGAGCTCGACGGTGCACCGCTCGGCGATCCAGCCGGTGTTGGCGAGCGCCTCGGGCTGCTCCGGGAAGACGGCCGCCATCTCCGCCGGGCTCTTGAAGAAGAACTCGTCGGAGTAGAACCGCATCCGGTCGGCCTGATCCACCAGCTTGCCGGTCTGGATGCAGAGCAGCACGTCGTGCGAAGCGGCATCGGTCCGCCGCCCGTAGTGGACATCGTTGGTCGCTACCAGCGGCAGGCCCAGCTCCTTCGCCAGCGCGATCACGCCGACGTTGACGGCGCGCTGCTCCGGGATGCCATGGTCCTGCAGCTCGAGGAAGAAGCGGTCGGGACCGAACAGCTGCGCCATCGCGATGGCGCAGGCGCGGGCGCGGTCGTCCTGCTGGTGCATGAAGTGGGAGGGGACCTCGCCCTTCAAGCACGCCGACAGCGCGACCAACCCCTCGGCGTGCTCGGCCAGCACCGCGTGGTCGATCCGCGGCTTGTAGTAGAACCCGTCGAGATAGCCGATCGAGGAGAGCTTGAGCAGGTTCTTCCAGCCGGTCAGGTTCTCGGCCAGCAGCACCAGATGGAAGTACTGCCCGCCCCGCCCGGTGCGGTCACGCCGGTCACCCGGCGCCAGGTACGCCTCCATGCCGAGGATCGGCTTGACCTGCCCGCTCTGCGCCGCCTGATAGAACTCGACCGCGCCGAAGAGATTGCCGTGGTCGGTGAGGGCGAGCGCGTCCATTCCCTGCGCCCGGGTCGCGGCGACCAGCGCCTCGAGGCGGTTTGCGCCGTCGAGCAGCGAATATTGCGAGTGGGTGTGGAGGTGGACGAAGCTCACGAGAGGTCGGCGGTCAACGTAACACGCCCGTCGGAGGACTTCCAAGCCGCCGTCTGGCGCAACCCTTCATAGAGGATGATCGAGACCGCGTTGGCGAGATTGATCGAGCGGGCGCGGGGATCCATCGGAATCGTCAGGCAGCGCTCCGCGTTGCCGTCGAGGAGGTCGCCGGGCAGCCCGGTTGTCTCGGTGCCGAAGAACAGCCAGTCGCCGGGGGTGAACGACGCCTCGGTGTAGGGCGTCCCCCGCCGAGCGGTCGTGTACCAGCAATTCGTCTCGGGCGGATCGGCGGCGCGCAGAAAGTGGGTCAGGTCATCGTAGAGCGCCCAGTCGAGGTGCGGCCAGTAGTCGAGCCCGGCGCGGCGGCGGCGGGCATCGTCGATGGCGAACCCCAGCGGGCCCACCAGGTGGAGCCGGGCGCCTCCGGCGACGCAGAGGCGCCCGATCGACCCCGTGTTCTGGGGAATCTGCGGGGCGATGAGGACGACGTGGAACATGGGGGCCGAATCTAGTCGATTCGAAGGGCTCGGAGTTCTGAGAGAACTGCCAGTCGGGCGGCCTGGTTGGTGCGGTGCCGCGACCCAGGCGGCATGGCACACGCGGGGGTTCGAAAGGGTGGATTGGGGGAGCTTGGCCGCGTCGGCGTCACCTGCGAGATCGTGGTGGCCGCGTTCGCCTCTCCTCTCGTCCGCCGGCTCGATCCCGCGCTGGAGCTGCCGCTGATCGAGCTCTGAAGGATCGGCGTCCGAAGCCCACTACCCCCGGAGTACGGAGCAATCCCCTCGCAGGCGGGTATCTGAAGCGATGCGCCGCAATCTCCGGCTCGTCCTACTGCTGATCCTGCTGGCCCCCCTGGTGCCCGCCTGCGAGCCCGAGCGCACCGCGCCCACGGCGCCCGCGCCCGTCTTGCCGGACCAGGTCATTATCCGGCTCGAGCGACTGGGCGGCCCCGGTCAGACGGACGACGTGCTGACGATTGACGGGCGGGGGCAGGTGACGTTCCGGGACCTGTCCGAGGGCGTGGCCGGCGGCGCGGTGGCCCTGCTCGACCTGCCGGTGGCCGAGCTCCTGTCCCTCGAGCGGGAGTTCGACGCGGTCGGGTGGTCGCGCCTGCGGAGCGCTGTCTCGGGCGGGCGGTGCGCGGAGTGCGCCACGTATCGCGTGACGCGGGGCGTGGGAGCGGGCGAGCGAACGGTCCAGTTCAGCGGCCGGCGAACCGGGCTCGACGCGGGGCCGCTCCGGCTGCTCGATCGGCTGGAGGCGCTGATCAGCCGGGCGCTGGCGGCCCGCCGCGACGCGCTGGGCGGCGGCGGCACGGCGCACGACCGGCTGAGCGGGGGGCTCGACGCCACGCTCGCGGTGGGACGAGCGGTGGTCCGGCCGGGCGAACCGCTCTATCTCCAGCTGACGCTCCAGAACGTCGGCTCCGCGCCGCTGCGACTCGACTTCGCGGCCAGCCGCCTCGCCGACTTCCGGATCGAGGCGCTCGACGGGACGGTCGTCTGGCGGCTCGCCCGCGAGCGGGCGCAGCTGGCGGTGGCGAGCGCGATCACGCTCGCGCCCGGCGAGCGGCGCACGTTCGAGGAAGTCTGGCAGGGCCGTACCCAGCTGGGGAGTCCGGCGGAGACGGGTTCCTATCTGGCGGTGGGGGTCGTGCCTGCCCGCCAGGGCGGCGAGACGCCGCCGGTGGCGTTTCAGGTGCGGGGCGCGATCGGCCGGTAGGTCGAAAGGGCCTTACTTCCAGGCGCTTCCGATGATGGTGCGGGCGTTCCGGTGGACCGGCAACGCATCGGCATTCAGGTCCTGATAGTCCCATGGCGTGATCGTCACCGCCGCCTCCCCGTCGGTCCGCTCGAACAGCACCATGTCCGTGGCATCGACGTGCCGCCAGCCCGCAAGCGACTCCCGATAGAAGGCCGCCACTGCCCGCCAGTCGTCCGGCGTATACGCCTCGATCATCATGACCGGGTCATCGGTGGGAAACCGCGTCTGGACGATCGCGCCGGGATACGGCGGAATGCCGCCGGTGGCATCGGCGGGCGGCATCGGTCCCCCGTTGGGCACGGGTGCCAGCAGCGTGGCGGGCTCGGGCGCGCCGAGGACGAGGCTGTCGGGGGGAGCGGGAGCGTCAGCGGCGTCCTCGAGCGGCGCGCCGCAGGCCGCCAGCGTGGCCAGCAGCGACGCGGCTAGAAGTTTTCGACGCTGAATGCGGACCACTTCTCGACCGTTTCGTCCTTGAGCGAGCTGAACTGGCCGTCGGTGAGACGGATCTCCCACCGCTTGAGTTCACCGCTCATCGGATGCCAGGTCGAGAACGTGACCAGGTAGTCCCCCGCGGCCAGGCCCTGCACCCGCGGCGGCGCCACCGTGCCGACGATCGTGTCGGGGATCTTGCCGTAGAGGAGGGCATTGCCCTCGTCGGCGGAGAACTGGCGGAGCCCCTGCGGGATCTCGTCGGTGGAGCGCAGCACCCGCACCAGATTGAGCTCGGCGAAGGTCAGCGAGTCGACGCTGCCGGCGGTGTAGCGATAATCGAAATTGTAGAAGATCTCGACCATGAAGCGGGCCAGGGCGAGCGCCTCCTCGGCCGAGCCGACCTGGACCCCCTCGCGCGCCACCAGGGCGTTCATCGCATCGACGTAGGCGTTGGTCATCTCCTGCCGGAACGAGGCCGGATCCACCCGGTTGATGAGCGGCCAGGCATGATCGTGCGCGCTGACGACTAACAGCGCCTGGAAGAGCTCCCCGTCAGTGGTCACGCTGTAGAGCGAGACGTTCCCCAGCGCGGGCTGGCCCACGCGGCCGAGGATCTCGATCTCGCGGAAGAAATCGTCCGGGCTCGGCTCGGGCAGCGCCAGCCGGCCGGCTCCCGCCGGGGTGTTGCGGCGGAACTCGCGCATCAGCCGGTCGTACTCGGGCCACCAGAGGGTGAAGGCCGCCTGCCGGACGCGCTGCGTCTCGGCCACGGGGGTCACGCCCGTGACGCGCTGCGCCTGGACGGGAGCGGGCGAAACGGCCAGCCACAGCGCGGACGCCAGGAGAGCCGGGAGCAGGATCTGTCGGGGCATGGACAGGGAATGTACCGGGGCCGCCGCCGGTCCGGCAACCGGTCCACAGCCCCCGCCTCGGCCGCGAGCGTTGCCCCGGGGAGCCGCCGTCTGCAAGTTGCCCGCCGTGCCGGAACCCACCATGGCCTCTCCCTACGCCTCGCTCGGTGGCGGGCTCGCCCTCGGGGGCATCTCGCTGGAGCGGCTGGCCGCCGAGTACGGCACGCCGCTCTATGTCTACCACCGCCCGACGATCGCGGCCCGGCTGGCGGCGGTGCAGGACGCTTTCAAGGCGCACCCGACCCATATCTGCTACTCGGTCAAGGCGAACGCCAACCTGCGCCTGCTAAAGTGGCTGGCCGGGCAGGGGGTTGGCTTCGACGTCGTCTCCGGCGGCGAGCTGGCCCGGACGGCGACAATCGGCGCCCCGCCCGGCACGGTCGTCTTCGCCGGCGTGGGGAAGACCCCCCCCGAGCTGGCGGCGGGGGTGGCGGCCGGCATCTGGATGGTCAACGTCGAGGCGGTCGAGGAGGCCGATGCCCTGGCCGCCTGCGCTCGGACGGCGGGCCGCGCGGCGGTGCCGATCAGCCTGCGGCTGAACCCCGACGTGGACGCCGGAACGCACCCCCACATCACGACTGGCCGGGGGGCGGATAAGTTCGGCATCGCTCTCACCGAGTACGGGCCGCTGCTCGACTGGCTGACGGCGCGGCCCGAGCTGGCGCTGGTCGGGCTCCACATGCACCTGGGGAGCCAGATCACCGACCCCGCCCCCTATGCCGCCGGCATGGACGTGCTGCTGGAGGCGGCGGCGGCGGCGCGAGCGCGCGGGTTCGTCATCCGGTGGATTAACGCCGGCGGGGGATTCGGGATCGCCTATGGTCCCCCCGGCCAGGCCCCGGTGCCGGGGCCGGAGGCGTACGCCGCCGCGCTCCTGCCGCGGCTCCGGGACACGGGGTTCGAGCTGCTGCTGGAGCTGGGCCGGTACCTGGTCGGCCCGGCGGGGTGCCTGGTGACGCGGGTCCTCTACCGCAAGCAGCGCGACGGCCGGCCGCTCGTCATCGTGGATGCCGGCATGACCGACCTGCTCCGGCCGGCCCTCTACGGCGCCCACCACCGGATCGTGGCGGTCGACGCGGCCGACCAGGTTCAGCCCACCGACGTCGCCGGGCCGATCTGCGAGAGCAGCGACTTCCTGGGCCGGGAGCGGCTGCTGCCGCCGCTGGCGCCGGGGGCGCTGCTGGCGGTGCTCGACGCCGGTGCCTACGGCATGGCGATGGCGAGTCATTACAACTCCCACCCCCGGGTGGCAGAAGTCTGGATCACCGAAACCGGCGAGGTGGAGGTGATCCGGCGGCGCGAGACGGTAGCCGATATGCTGGCGGTGGAAATAGAGTCGCTGTAAACAATACTTTCCATTACTTGTAAATCTCACTTTCCATAATGGGGGGGACCGTTCGGACGGGGCGAATCGTTGCCGGGGTGGTGTGGGGCAGCGCACTGCTGGCGCTGGGAATCTGGTCCTGGTCCCACGTCCGCTCGGCCATCCGGTATGCCGAGCTGCTGAGCGCGGAGCCCCCCGGGACGTTGCCCATCCCCATCGGGGGGCTCGGCCCGGCGGGCCTGGCCGACACGTGGGGCGACCCGCGGAGCGACGGGCGGAGCCATCAGGGGATCGACATCTTCGCCGCCCGCCGGACCCCCGTCCGGAGCACCACGGCGGGAATCGTCGCCCGGCGGGGCCATGGGGGACTCGGCGGGCGCACCGTGACGATCGTGGGGCCCGGCGGGCAGCGCCATTACTACGCCCATCTGCAGCAATACGGCGGGCAGGCCCGGGGGGAGTGGGTCGCGGCGGGCGAGGTGATCGGCTTTGTTGGCACGTCGGGAAACGCGCCGCCCGACGCGCCCCACCTTCATTACGGCATCTATACTGGGGGCGGAGCCGTCAATCCGTATCCGCTGCTGACGGTGGGGCCGTTCCCCGCGCCGGCGGTCGGCCCGGCGCCGGCACCGGCCAGTCGCACACCGGCTCCCGGCGCGCCCCGCTGATCACGGCGGCCAGGCGGCGGCCGGCCTCCCAGGAAAACGCGAAGCCATGGCCGGTGCAGGAGGAGGCGATGTAGAGGCCCTCGGCGCCGGCCACCGGACCCACCCAGGGAAGCCCGTCGGGCGTGTACGTCATGATGCCGGCCCAGCGGCGGGTGACGGAGAGCGCCGCCCCGGGCCAGGTCGCGGCCAGGAACCGGTCGAGCGCGGCCTGGACCGGCGCCGACGGCTCGGCGGCGGACTCGCCGATGTCCTCGCCCGGCGCCGAGCGCCGCTCACCCCCGAGGACGATTCCGCCATCGGCCCGCTGGCGCCAGTATTCCGCTCCATATCTGGTGGCGAGCGGGCACGCCGTCCAAAACGGCGCCGGGGCGGTGACGCAGGCCTGAGCCCGGACCGGGGTCAGCCGCCCGGCGGTCGGTGGCCAGAGCGCGGCGGTCGCGGGTCCCGCCGCCGCCAGCACGACGCGCTCCGCGGCCACCGGACCGCACGCCGTCCGCAGCCGCCAGCCGCCGGCCCGGGGGGTGAGCGCCTCGACGGCGCATGCCTCATAGACCCGCACGCCGCGCCGACCTGCGGCGTCGGCCAAGCCGGACAGCGCGCGCGCCGGATGAAACTGGCCGTCACCGGGGGTGAAACGGCCCATGACGAACCGGTCCGACGCGCTCGCCGCCCGGCAGGCGGCGGCGTCCCACAGCTCCGACGCGAACCCGTCGGCGAGCTGCAGCCCATGGCTCGCCGCCAGCGCGCCGGCTTCGTCCGCGTCGCCGGCGAGATAGGCGTGGCCGCGCGGCTCCCAGCCGGCCTCGATCGCTTCTTCGGCCCACGTCTCGAGCATCAGCGACCGGTTGACGGCGCTGAACGCCCACACCGCGCGCGTGGTGGCGCGGCCCCAGCGGGCGATCGCCGCGTCGTAGTAGTCGGCCGCTCCGGTGAGGAGGAAGCCGGCATTCCGGCCGCTGGCGCCGGCCGCGACCCGCCCGCGCTCGAACACGGCGGCGGCGACGCCATGCTCCCGCGCCAGCCAGTAGGCGACGCCGACCCCCGCGATGCCGCCGCCGATGATGGCGACGTCCACGCTGCCGCTCCAGGCGGGCGCGGGTCGCGAGGGCGGGACCTCCGTCTGCCAGATCGAATCCACCGGAACCGTCCCTTCCGTAGGGAGGTAGGCGCGGCGGGGCGCCGCATACCGATACGCATCACGCATGGCCCGCCAATTCCCGCGCGGAGTATTATAGGGCGACCCGGGTGCTCCGGCCGGGGGCGCC